>JBEIPX010000161.1:0-6864 GCA_040376815.1 Bradyrhizobiaceae bacterium | reverse complement strand
CCGGCGGCTTCATCTATGCCGACCCGGGCGAGGGCGGCGGTACGGCGTTCCGCATCTTCCTGCCGCGACATGTCGCGGGCCACGACGAGCAGGCGGATGTGCCGGCACTCAACGGCGCGTCGCCGCCGATCGCCGCCGAAGCGCCAGCCGCATCGGCGCCGGCCAAGCCGAAGTCGGCCGACCTCACTGGGCAGGGCACCATTCTCCTTGTCGAAGACGAAGAGGGATTGCGTGCGCTCAACGCGCGCGGGCTTCGCTCGCGCGGCTACAACGTCATCGAGGCCTCGAACGGCGTCGAGGCGATGGAGGCGATCGACGAGCAGCAGGGCGCGATCGACCTCGTCGTGTCGGACGTGGTGATGCCGGAAATGGACGGACCGACGCTGCTGAAGGAGATGCGGGGCCGCAATCCCGATCTCAAGATCATTTTCGTGTCAGGCTACGCCGAAGATGCCTTTGAAAAGAGCCTTCCGGCCAACGAGCAGTTCGCTTTCCTGCCGAAACCCTTCACCCTGTCGCAACTCGTTGCGGCGGTTAAGGAAACGATGACAACCGCCTGACGGCCATCGCACCCTGCCGCGACCGAGCGCCGCAGGTGTGACCCCAAGTCCCCTGTTCACTTTCACCGCGCCGTGACCATGTTATGGGCAACCCCCATACCGGGGGAGTCGAGGAACGACCATGAGATTTTCACAGCGCACTCGCGCTCTCGTTAAGATGCTTGCCGTGGCCCTGACGGTGGCCATGCCGCTCGCCATCGCGATGTCGGAAGCCGACGCGCGCCCGGGCGGCCGCGGAAGCATGGGCTCGCGCGGCTCGAAGACCTATTCCGCGCCGGCGGCGACCCAGACCGCACCGGGCACCGCGCAGCCGATGCAGCGGACCCAGACCCAGCCGGGCGCAACCACGCCGGCAGCCGCGCCGCAGACGCAGGGCGGTTTCTTCAATCGTCCGGGCATGGGCATGCTCGGCGGCCTCGCCGCGGGCTTCCTCGGCGCGGGCCTCCTCGGCATGCTGTTCGGCGGGGGCTTCATGAGCGGCCTCGGCGGCTTCGCGTCGATCCTTGGCCTGATCATTCAGGTCGTGCTGGTCGTCGTCATCGCGCGGTTTGCCCTCAACTGGTGGCGTCGCCGCAACGCGGCCAACGAAGGCAGCGCCTATGCAGCCGGCCCCGCCAGCGGCCCGTCGACGTTCGACGCGCAGCCGCAGCAGCAGGGTACAACCAACCCGTATTCGATGCCGGTCGGCGGCGGTGCGGGTGGCGGTGGCGGTTTCAACAACCGTCCGGTGCCGCTCCAGATCAAGCCGGATGACTACGACGCGTTCGAGCGCATGCTGGGCGACATCCAGACCGCGTGGTCGAACGAGGATGAAGCCAAGCTTGGCGATCTCGCGACACCGGAAATGGCCTCGTACTTCCGCGACGATCTCGCGGCCAACCGCACCCGCGGCGTGGTCAACAAGGTCTCGGACGTGAAGCTCCTGCAGGGCGACCTCGCAGAAGCCTGGAGCGAAGGCCCGACCGACTACGCGACGCTGGCGATGCGTTTCGCGCTGACCGACAAGACGATCGACCGCGCGAGCGGCCGTGTCGTCGAGGGCGGCGACACGCCGACGGAAGCGACCGAGGTCTGGACCTTCGCACGCCGCCACGGCGGCAACTGGGAGCTCTCGGCGATCCAGCAGACGAACTGATCGCTCCTGTCTGATCCAAATGCGAAAAGCGCCGCAGCGATGCGGCGCTTTTTCTTTCTGTCATTCCGAGGCGCGCGTCCTTACGCGCGAGCCCGGAATCCATAACCCCGATGTTCGTTGGAATTTGCTGCGCGAGTCGCAGAGCCATTCCCGTTCGTCGTCTCATATCTGCTGCGGCGTATGGATTCCGGACAACCGCTTCGCGGCTTCCGGAATGACGAGCGAGTAGGGTCTAGTTCGTCGCGTAGATCGAGTTGGCCCAGGTGCCGCCGCAGATTTCGTCGCGGCTGCCGGTGCACTTGGTATCGCAGTTCTGCGCTGCGCCGTGCGCGCCGTATGTGTTGCCGCAGAAGCAGTGCCCCGCATACTGCACACCCGCATAAGTGAAACCGGCCTGACGGCAGGTCGCGACGCACATCTGCGGCGTCATCTTGCCATCGTAGTTGGTCGGGCCGTTGAGATCGCGTTTGCCGCTGTCGCGGAAGCAGCCGATGTAGCGCAGCGGCTTCGATCCGTCGGTGGAGGGCGAGGCGGTCGTGGCCGCGAGCTTCTGTTCCGGCTGAACCGTGCGCTGTTCGGGACGCGGAGCCTGCTTCGCATCGGCCTTCAATTCCGACAGCCGCGCGCGGGCGAGGTCGCCATAGACCGTATCGCCGAAGCGTTTCACGTAAGCCTCCAGCACGGCCGGGCTCGTGGTGCCGAGCGTCGCGCGCCACGCCTCCGCGGCTTCGTTGGTCACCGCGACCGGCGCCTGCGCGGGCTCGGGTGCGGCGCGAGTCTGCGTTGACGTTGGCGCGGCTGCGACCTGTGGATGAGCCGCGGGTTTGGCTTCTGCCACCGGCGCGGCCGCAGCCTCGACGATGCTGACCGTGCTGCCGCCGAGCGAACCATAGACATACGGCTCCTGCTTGCGGCTCGTGGACGTAAGGACAGCATCACGCACCTTGCCGAAAGCGATGCGCAGATCGACGCCGGGCGTCGCGAGGTTCGCCAGCAGCGCTTTGGTGAAGGGGCTGTTGGTCTCGTCGCCGTCGAGCGCCACCGATCCCGCCTTCGCGGCAAACGCGATCAGCGTATCTGCAACCGTCGGCTCGATCTTGGCGAGGCCGCGGCCGACCGAGCGCGAGGCGACGGTGCGCTTCATGGTCTTGGCGAACGGATTATCGCGGCAGGCATCGAGGATCACGAGCCGCAAGCGGCGCGCCGGTTCGATCGCCTTCAGGAGACGATCGAGCGATAGCGCTTCATCTTCGATATCGAAGTCGCGCGCGAGCTTGGCGTCCGCCGGCACGAGATAGTTGGTGCCGTCGACCTCGATGCCGTGGCCTGCGTAGAACACGACGGCGACATCGGCGGTCTGTGCGTGTTCGGAGAAATCGCCGATGGCGCGGCGCAGTTCGGCGATGCCCACATCGCGCTTCGTCTCCACCACGTCGAAGCCGGACGACTTCAACAGCGCCGCGACGGCGCTGGCATCGTTCGACGGGTTCGGGAGTTTGGCGACGTTCTGGTAGGCCGAGACGCCGATCACGAGCGCGACGCGTTTGTCGGCAGCGGTGGCGGTCAATTGCAAGGAGAGGAAGAGGGCAGTCGAGAAAATAACCAAGCGAAACAGGGTCGAAAACATAAACGTCCTCCGGCGGCGCGCTTTCTAGCACGCGCTTCCGACAGCGGAAAAGTGCTGTTTGGGGACGGTTTGTGGCAGCCGTGCGGCGCGGTTCTGCGCGTCTTTTATCTCAGGCGGCTGCGGTGACTGCGGCCTGATGGTCCGGGATCGGCGGTTTCGCGACCCGCTGGAGCATCCGGGCCATGACATCCGGAATCTGCGCGAGCGGCACGGGTTTCGCGAACAGGTAGCCCTGGCCTTCGCTGCATCCTTCGGCGACGAGGAAGCGAAGCTGGTCCTCGGTCTCGATGCCTTCCGCCAGCACCGGCACGTTCATGCTGTGGCCGAGCGCCAGCACCGTCTTGACGATGGCGGCGGCGAGCGTGTCGTCCGGAATTCTTCGCACGAACGACTGGTCGAGCTTGATCTTGTCGAACGGGAAGGCGTGCAGGGTGCCGAGCGACGAGTAGCCGGTGCCAAAATCGTCCATGGCGATCGCGATGCCCATCGCCTTCAGCTTGCGCAGGATCTGAAGGCAACGGCTCTGGTCGGACATCAGCATCGATTCCGTCACCTCGATCTCGAGCCGTTCCGGCGAAAGGCCGGTTTCGGTCAGGATCGCCTGAATGGTGTCGGCGAGATCGCCGTGATTGAACTGAAGCGGAGAAACGTTGACGGCGACCATGCCGGGAAGCTTGCCATCCGCGGCGTCGCGGCAGGCAGTGCGCAGCGCCCATTCGCCCATCTCGACGATGGCCTCGGTTTCTTCCGCGAGCGGAATGAATTCGCCGGGCGAGATCATGCCGCGCGAGGGGTGACGCCAGCGCATCAGCGCTTCCGCACCGCTGACGGTGCCGTCGCGCAAGGTCGTCTGAAGCTGGTAGTGCAGTTCGAGTTCGCCGTTCTTGGTGGCGTTGAGAAGGTCGCGCGCCAGTGCGCGGCGCGCGCGGGCCGCGTCGTCCATGTCCCGGTCGTAGCGGCAGATCATGCCGGCCTGATGCGCCTTGCCGCGATACATCGCGAGCTTGGCGTTGCTGACGAGGTGATCGCGCTCGCGGGTATCGAGCGGGAACACCGAGTAGCCGATCGAGGCGGTAAGTTTCACCTGATTGCCGCTGACGTCGAATGGCGCGGCGAAAACGATCGCCAGCTTTTCGGCGAATGCCTGCGCATCCTCGGGATGATTGCCCGACATCTGCAAGGCAAGGAATTCGTCGCCGTTCTGACGCGCGACGAACTCGCCGTCGCCAACGGCCTTGCGCAGCCGGTCGGCGATCGCGATCAGGACGAGATCGCCGGCGCTGTGGCCGTAAACGTCATTGACGTCCTTGAAGCCGTCGAAGTCGATCGAGAAGACTGCGAGTTTCTGGCCCTTTTCGTGAGCGTCCGAAATGTCGAAGCTGAGTTTTTCGTTGAAAGCGATGCGGTTCGGCAGGCCGGTCATGGTGTCGTTGAACGACAACTGATGAATGCGTTCGGCGGATTCGGTGCGGGTGCGCAGATCGATCACATAGGACGAGAAGCCCGAGCCCATCACCAGCAGCACCGCGCCGACGACCGCGAAGCACAGCATGTGAGCGGGAATGAGATAGGGCGGCAAGACGACAGACGGATCGGGGATCGTCGTTGCCGACGCCGTCAAGGCGTAGTGCATCGTGCAGACCATGAAGGCCAGCACGATCGCAGCACCATGGCGGCAGTAGCGTGTTACCGGCCGATTGGCGCGATTGACGGCGAGTGCGCTGAGGCTAAGGCCGAGCACGAACGTCATCGCCGTGCCATAGACGTTCCATTGAACGACGCCTTCGATGTGCCATGCGCGCAGGCCCACCAGATGCATCGCCAGGATGCCGGCACCCATCACCAGCCCGCCGAGCTCCGGCGCGAGCGCCGGGTAAGGGCGGCTGCCGATTTCGAAACCGGCGACGCACGAAACGATGGCGATGATCAGGACCATCGCCGTGGCAAGCGGTTCGAAGCCGCTTTTGAGCGACGGGTCGAGCGCCAGAATCGAAATGAAGGTCGAGGCCCACAACGCTACGCCGGTGACGACCGAGGCCATGAACAGCCAGCCGAAACGGGTAGAGCCCTGCGTGGCGCGCGCGCGTGCAAAGTGGCGCATGCCGACCCATGTGCCGAACAGACAGACCGAGCCCGCAATCAGCACGAGCAGTTGATGGTAAGCGAAGGCGATTGACGTGACGTGCGGCATGACCCGGGCTCCCCAGCCGGATCAGGCTAGCGAGGGAGTATTAATCCGGGGTGCTGCGGTGCATTGGTGCGCTTGAAATTGCCGTGATCCGGCAATCAGGGTTGAGAAAGCCTGATTTCAGACGGGCTGGCAGCAAACGGAACCCATCAATGATAGTTAGCAACGGATGAACATTGCAGAACCGCCGGAAAGGACCAGTGATGCGCTACGACCTTTACTACTGGCCAACCATTCAGGGACGCGGCGAGTTCGTCCGCCTTGCGCTGGAAGAGGCCGGAGCGGAATACCGCGATCTGGCGCGAACCGAGCGCGGCATGGCGCAGATGATGAAAATGATCGGGGGCCAGAAAAGCCGCAGGGCCGGCGGCACGCCGCCGTTCGCGCCGCCGTTTCTGAAAGCGGGTTCGCTTGTCATCGGGCAGACCGCCAACATCCTGCTCTATCTCGGCGCGCGGCATAGCCTCGCGCCGAAGGCGGAAGCCGGGCGGCTGTGGGTGCATCAATTGCAGCTCACCGTCACCGATCTCGTGGTGGAAATTCACGATACGCATCATCCGCTCGGGCCGTCGCTCTATTACGAGGACCAGAAGCCGGCGGCGAAGACCCGCACCGGGGAGTTCTGGGACTCGCGGGCGCAGAAGTATCTCGGCTACTTCGAGGGGCTGATGGTGCGTGGCGGGCCTTATGTCACCGGCCGCCGGTTGACCTATGCCGATCTGTCGCTGTTCCAGATCGTCGAAGGTCTGCGCTACGCGTTTCCGAAACGCATGACGCGGTTCGAGCGAAAAATTCCACGTCTGCTCGAATTGCACGGTCGCATCGCCGCGCGGCCGAACATCAAGGCCTACCTTGCGAGCCCGCGCCGCATTCCGTTCAACGAGGACGACATCTTCCGCCGTTACAAGGTGCTGGATGGATAGCTTCGGTGAGGCTCCTAGAACGTTTCTGTTTCATCTGGAATCGCGGCGCGCTTACCTCCCCCTGAAAGGGGAGGTCGCCCGCCGTAGCTTGCAGAGCGAAGGCGTGGCGGGAGGGGGTCATTGAGCGCCCACTGTTCTTCATCAGACCCCCACCCCGACCCTCCCCCTTTCAGGGGGAGGGAGAAGTATGTTCAAAACTTCCGGCCGTCCATCGGCGTCATCTTCAGCTTCGCCAGTTCGATGCCGTCGATGCAGCTCACATTGACGGCGATCACCTGCGTGCCGTCCGTCTTCGCGCCCTTGGCGAAGGTCTCGACGCCGCACTCGATGCAAAGCTGATGCTTGATGGCGTGGCGGTTGAAGACATATTCCTTCAGCCCGTCGGCGCCGGCGCGCAGCTGAAAGCTCTGTGGCGGCACGAAGGAAAAATG
>JBEIPX010000538.1:0-2085 GCA_040376815.1 Bradyrhizobiaceae bacterium | reverse complement strand
TGCTTATGCGGACAACGGCATCCGCGTTTCGATCAGGCGCGAGAACACGCTCGAACCGATCGGCAGAATCTTGTCGTCCAGCCAGTAGCCCGGATTGTGCACGGGCACCGAGCCCTCATGGCCGACCCAGAAGTACGCGCCGGGCACGGCATGAAGCATATCGGCGAAATCCTCGCTGCCCATCTTGGGTTCGGTCCGCGTGATCACGTTGTCCTTGCCGACGACGGTGGCCGCGACCTCTTCGACCGCCTTCGAGTGCTCCGGATGATTGACCAGCACCGAGAAGATGTCGCGCATATCGACGCTAATTTCGACCTCGAAGGCCGCTGCGATACCGGCCGCCAGCGTCTTCATGCGATGGCGGATCTGCTTGCGGACGTCATCGGAGAATGCGCGCACCGTGCCGGCCAGCCAGGCTTCGCCCGGAATGACGTTGTAGGCCGAGCCAGCGTGAATTTGGGTTATGGAGATCACTGCGGACTGCAGCGGATCGACGTTGCGGCTGACGATCGACTGGATCGCCTGGCCGAGCGTCATCGCGATCACCACCGGATCCTTCGACTTCTCGGGCATCGCGCCGTGGCTGCCGTAGCCCGTGATCTTGATGTCGAAGAAGTCGGCGCCGGCCATTGCCGGGCCCGGCAGAATGGCGATCTGGCCGTGGTCGAGATCGGGCGCATTGTGCAGGCCGTAAACCTCGTCGCAGGGGAAGCGCTTGAACAGCTCGTCCTTGATCATGGCGCGCGCGCCGCCGAGGCCTTCCTCGGCCGGCTGGAAGATAAAGATCGCGGTGCCGTCGAAGTTGCGCGTCTCGGCGAGATAGCGCGCGGTGCCGAGCAGCATGGTGGTGTGACCGTCGTGACCACAGCCGTGGAAGCGGCCGGGGATGGTGGAGCGCCAGGCGAGGTTGGTGTTCTCCTCCATCGGCAGCGCATCCATGTCGGCGCGAAGGCCGATGCGCTTGCCGCCCGCGCCCTTGCCCTTGAGGACGCCGACGACGCCGGTGCCGCCGATGTTGCGATGAACCTCGACGCCCCACTGCTTCAGCTTGTCGGCGACAATGCCCGAGGTGCGGTGTTCCTCGAAGCCGATTTCCGGATGGGCGTGAAGATCGCGGCGAATAGCGGTGAGTTCGTCGGCAAAATTCTGGATGTGTTCGATCGTCGGCATGGCGTTTATCCCGGCTGTTGAATGTTGTTCTGGAAAACGATTGTCGCGGTTCTCACGTTTTTGATCGGGCGAAGGTCGGTCCGTTCGGCTTGATGCGCACGTCCGGCCGCAGCCGCGTCCACGGCAACGCTGCGGTGTCAGCAGGCATGGCGCCCGGTGCGGCACAGATGATGATTTCTTCGGCAATCGGGGCAAAGTCGGCGCGGAAGTGCACCGAACTCTTGTTGACGAGGATCGATTGCTCGGTCGGCTCGATGCCGACGTAGCGGAACATGGCCTGATCGGCGAGCTGCGACTTGCGCGATCCGACGACCACGCGGACATCGCCGATGCGCAGGCACGCCGACGGGCCGAGATTCATGCGGCTGCCGCCGAAATAAGGACCGGGAGCGATGAAGCGCCCGTCGGAAATCGTTTCGACCGCGAACGTTTCCTCGAACGGCGCGTCGCCGGGAATGCCCGACTTGCCGCCGAGCGCGAGCCTGACGGTGTTGCCGGCGCCCGCACGGTGCGCGGCTTCGGCCGCCGCGGGATCGACGATGACGCCGATCGCGGCCTTGGTGGCGCCGTTGCGCACCAGCGCGCGCAGCATGCCGGTGGTGTCGGAATCGCCGCCGGCGCCGGGATTGTCCTGCGTGTCGGCGATCACCATCGGCTTTCGCGCGCGCGTGGCCCGCTCCATGGCATAGCGCACGCCTTCGTCGGGCGCGTATATCTTGCCGTCGAAATCGTTCTCGTGCCCGGCGATCAGGTTTGCGATCGTATCAGCTGCGCGATCGGCGTCGGCTTGCGTGCGTCCGTATGCGAAGATCGACGGACCGCAGTCGGGGAAATCCGCGGCCGGAAAGCCCGGCGCGAAGGAAAGAGTAGGGACCGCGTCGCCTTCGAGCGCGGCAAGCTTCGCATAGATGCTCT
>JBEIPX010000280.1:0-4703 GCA_040376815.1 Bradyrhizobiaceae bacterium | reverse complement strand
CTTCGCCGTTCCATCAGGATTGATCGGCCAGAAGTTCGGTGCGAAGCGCATCGTTCTGCTCGGTCTGGCGCTGATGGCGATCGGCGGGGTCATGACCGGCTCGCACGTCTTCGAGGTTGCATTTGCGGGCCGGCTCATCAGCGGCATCGGCGGCGTGATCATGAACGTGATCATGACCAAGATGGTCGCCGACTGGTTCGCGCAGCGGGAAATCGTCGTTGCAATGTCGATCCTGGTGTCGAGCTGGCCGCTCGGGCTGGCGCTCGGCCTGATCACGTTTCCTGTGATCGCCGGCATGGGTGCGTGGCCACCGGTGATGTATACCGCCGTCGCCGTCATTCTGATGTCGCTCGTGCTCGTCGCGTTGCTCTATCGCGATCCGCCGGACGTCCCCGCGCTGCTCACGGGCCGGTTTCAGGTTGCGCTCAGCGGCCGCGAATGGCTGCTGGTGCTGATCGCCGGAATGATCTGGGGCGCTTATAACGTCGCCTATATCATTCTTATCAGCTTCATGCCCGAACTTCTCACCGCGCGCGGCTATTCGCTGTCAGAAGCGGGCAGGATCGTCAGCGTGCTCGGCTGGGCACTGATCGTCGTCGTGCCGATCGCGGGGCTTGTCGCGCAACGCATCGGCCGTCTCAACCTGTTGATGGCGGGGAGCTTGATCGTCGTGGGACTTGCCGGAGCATCGCTGCCGTTCGCGTTCGGCGGCCACTTCGTGGCGGCGTTCGCGGTGGTATCGATCTTGGCCGGCATCCCCGCGGGTCTCATCCTGTCGCTGCCTGCCGAGGCGCTGTCTGCCGAGAATCGCGCGGTCGGAATGGGCGTGTTCTTCACCTGCTTCTACGTGGCGATGGCGGTCATGCCGGCCATTGCCGGATGGATGCGCGATTTCTTCGCCAGTCCCGCAGCGCCGGTGCTGTTCGCGGCGGCGATGCTGGGCCTGGCGGCGATCGGGCTTGCGGTCTTCCGCCTCGCGCAGCGCCGGACGATGCAACTGAAGCCGGCCTGAGCCGGAGCCGGCGTGCGCGAGTCATGCTAGACAGGGGCATGCCATACGCCGAGAATCTGCTGTTTCCGCTCTCCTTCATCGGTTTGATCGCCGCCGCCATGACGGCGGCGCTCGCGGCCGGCCGGCGCAGCATGGACTGGATGGGCGTGGTGATGCTCGGCTCGATCACGGCGCTTGGCGGCGGCTCGACCCGTGACGTCCTGCTCGGCAACTATCCCTTGAGCTGGGTGCAGGAGCCGTACCTGCTCGGCATCACGTCGGCGGCGGCGCTCGCCACCATCGCGCTCGCGCCGGTGATCCATCATTTCCACCGCGCGTTTCTGTTTCTCGATGCGATCGGGCTCGTGCTGTTCACGATGCTCGGATGCAGCGTCGCGCTGAAGGGCAATCATCACTTCGCCATCGTCATCATGGCGGGAATGATCACCGGCTGCGTCGGCGGCGTGCTGCGCGATATCCTGTGCAACGACGTGCCGCTGCTGTTTCGCGCCGAGCTTTATGCCAGCGTATCGATCCTCACCGGCCTCATCTACGTTGAGGGCCTGCAACTCGGCTTCAGCCCCGATATCGTGACGCTTGTCGCTTTCGTCGTCGGCCTGTCGTTCCGTTTGCTGGCCATCCGTTTCCGGTGGGAGATGCCGAAGTTCGTCTACGATCGTGACACGAAATAGGCTGCTTGCACGCAGCCAGGTACACGCAGGCCGCGCACAATGGTGGTCGCGCTCCGGATTCGTTTGATCGGCCTTGCCAATTGCCGCGTGCAACGGCAGCATCCCGCCAACATCCTGAATCAAGGGATCGTCGAACGTGCAGCGTCCACGCTGCTGGGGAGACTGGAATGACCGCTGTACCGACGCCAAAGGGGGCCTGGCGGATCACATTCCTGCTCTTCCTGTTCATGCTGGTGAACTTTGCCGACAAGATCATCGTCGGCCTTGCCGGCGTCCCGATCATGAAGGAGTTGCAACTGACGCCGGAGCAGTTCGGCTTGCTCGGCTCGTCCTTCTTTTTCCTTTTTTCGATCTCCGCGGTCGCCGTCGGCTTCGTTGTCAACCGCGTGCCGACGCGCTGGGTTCTTCTGATCCTCGCCCTGATCTGGGCGCTGGTGCAGTTTCCGATGGTCGGCACCGTCGGCTTTACCACGCTTCTCGTCTGCCGCATTCTGCTCGGCGCGGGTGAGGGGCCTGCCGGATCGGTCGCAATTCATGCGATCTACAAATGGTTTCCCGACGAAAAGCGCACGCTGCCGACGGCGATCCTCGCGCAGGGCTCGGCGTTCGGCGTCATTCTTGCCGTGCCCGCGTTGAACTGGATCATCGTCAACTACACTTGGCATCACGCCTTCGGCGCACTCGGCGTCTTCGGACTGTTCTGGGTGGCGCTCTGGCTGGTGCTTGGCCGCGAAGGGCCGCTCACCGAAGTGGTGAGCGATCTCGACAGCGAGAGGGTTCCCTATTCGCACCTCCTGCTGTCGCGCACCTTCGTCGGTTGCTGCGCGGCGACGTTCGGTGCGTATTGGGCGCTGTCCCTCGGATTGACCTGGTTCACGCCGTTCCTCATCACCGGCCTCGGCTTTGAGCAGAAGGGCGCGGGCCTCATCTCGGTCTTGCCGTGGGTCTTTGGCGCATCGATCGTGCTGCTGACGGGTTGGGTGTCGCAGGTGCTGGTCGGGCGCGGCATGGCGACGCGCAATGCGCGGGGCGTTCTTGGTTCGGTACCGCTCATCTTTGGCGGCATCGTTCTCCTGTTGATGCCGCAGGTTCAGGGCGCGAGCGGGCAGGTGGCGATGCTGGTGCTCGGGACGGGCGTCAGTGGCGCGATCTACGTGGTTTGCGCACCGATGATCGCCGAGTTCACGCCGACATCGCAACGCGGCGCGGTCATCGCGATCTATGGCGCCATCTATACGCTTGCCGGCATTGTCGCCCCGTATGTGATGGGCAGCGTCATACAGGCGGCGGCGACGCCGCACGCCGGCTATATGACCGGCTTCATGATCAACGGCGTCATCCTGATCGCCTCGGGTGTCCTCGGCCTGTTGCTGCTTTGGCCCAATACCGAGCGCGCGCGCCTGCGCGCGGCCTCGGCACGGCCGAAACTCGCACCGGCGGCCGAATAGCTTGGCCAGCCGCCGTGCCGGCCGCGAGGCCGACATTCGTCTAAGGCTCGGAAAGGTAAGATGGTCCAGTGATTTGCGGCGATCCGTCCGGCTTGCCAAGCCGCGCCGCTAATGGCCTAATCGCCTTCAAGCAACGGCTTCTTGGTGCCGATAACAAGCAGTCAGAAACGAACGAGGAAACGATGACAAGCTATCCTTCACGCTGCCGCCCGGCGGTCCTTCTCGCATCCTTTGCGGCGGCCGCGATTGCGACGCTGGTCGCGGCTCCGGCGGTCGCGCAGACCTGGCCGGACCGGCCGATCTCCATCATCGTTCCGTTCCCCGCAGGCGGCGGCACCGACGCATTCGCACGCCCGCTGGCGGCGCTGCTTGAAAAGCAGCTAGGCCAGCGCATTTTGATCGACAATCGCTCCGGCGCCGGCGGCACGGTCGGTGCAAGCGCGGCGTCGAAGGCCGAGCCGAACGGCTACAACTTCTTCGTTGGCGCGGCGCACCATGCCATCGCGCAGACGCTCTATCCGAAGCTCGACTATGACCTTAAGGACTTCGTCCCGGTTGCGCTGATCGCATCGCCGCCGCAGGTCGTTGCGGTCAATCCGGCCAAGGTGTCCGCCAAGACGCTGGCCGAGTTCATCGCCGACGCCAAGGCCAATCCCGGCAAAATCGACTACGCTTCCGCCGGCATCGGCACCACGCACCATCTGGCCGGGGAACTGTTCAAGCTTCTCGCCGGCGTCAACCTCAACCACGTGCCTTATCGCGGTGCGGGTCCGGCGATGCAGGACCTCGTCGCGGGCCATGTGCATGTGATGTTCGACGGGCTCGGCACATCGGCGAATCAGATCCAGGGCGGACAGATTCGCGGCCTGGCCGTAGCGTCGGCAGCGCGTTCGGATGCGATCGCTGCCGTGCCGACCGCGGGTGAGGCGGGTCTCAAGGGCTTCGAAGTGTCCACTTGGTACGCGATTTTCGCACCGAAGGGCACGCCGCCGGCCATCGTTGACAGGATGGCGGCCGAGATACGCAAGGCGCTCGATTCCGATACGTTGAAGGAAGCCTGGAAAAAGAATGGATCGCCGACGCCGACGCTGATGAAGGAAGAGTTCGGCAAGTTCGTCGGCTCGGAAATCACGCGCTGGGCTGACGTCATCAAGAAGGCGAACATTAAGCTCGAATGAGCTCGTGAAAAGTCTTGCAGCGGTGGAACAATACTTGCGAGATTGAGTTTGGCTCGAGTTGCCGGCGGCAGCTCTCGATGAAGACGTACAACGTTCGTTCCTGAACGCGTGGTTCAGTTTCGGTTCATCCGTTGAGCGCGATCATTGGGCCTCAACAGCTACTCAGAACGGAGGTCACGATCATGGAACGACGGGATTTTCTGAAGCTTGCGTTCGGCGTTGCGGCCGGCGCGAGCCTTGTTGCGGTCGCGGGGCCCGCCAGCGCTGCGGCGCTGATGACGCCCGCTACCGATCCGCTCAAGGGCCCGAAGCCCGAGCCTGATCTCGAAGCAAAGCCTGCGGTCGCGACTGAGCAGCACATCGAGGACGCAGCTGCGGAACAGGTCCAGTGGGG
>JBEIPX010000096.1:0-8815 GCA_040376815.1 Bradyrhizobiaceae bacterium | reverse complement strand
CCATTGGGGGTGTCGGGGGTAATCGCCCATGGGGCGGGAGTTGCGGCCTGCGGCGCGGCCGCAACGCTCGTCAGCGCGATCAACGCCAATGAGGCCGCCAGCGCGCGTGTTGAAATTCGTCTCATCAGTGCCCCTCCAAATGCTCCTGGTGCGCAAAGCATAACGTTCCAACGCCCGCTTGGCTCGCCGCGTTACAGACTGCGGGTGAGCAAATTGTCACGCATCGCTTCGCGTTCTGAACAAAGCACGAACGGGATTCGATCGTCAATTCTCCAGGTGGCTATGGTGACGATGCGTATTTTCCAGGTTTCGCGTTTGCCGCTTCGGCTCTATCGTTGCGCCGAGGAAACGATTGCGCGGTGCATCCCCGGCCGCCAAGGGGCAGTTCATGAACGACGTTATGAAGACCGGTATTTTTCTCGCTCTCGTGTCGTGTGCGATGCCTGCCGCGGCGGCGGCGGACGAGTTCAAGCTGAGCAACAACCAGCGCATTGCCTGCACGCGCGGGCTCGCGCCGGGCAAGCTCAACACGGCGAACTGCCGGTCGTATGCCTATGTCTTCAACGCGACCACGTCCGAGTATCATCGCTGCCAGGTGAGCGTCGTGCTGACCCGCGACAACAAGGAAGTACTTAACGTGCAGGCCGATGGCGGCTGCTCGAAGCGGCAGCGGATATTCGATAAGGACGGACAGTATTCGTTCGATGCGGTCGAGACAGAGCCGCCGAACACTAACTCGTTCTTCGGCACCGGCGGCTACGCGATCTGGGCGAGCGACAACAAGGCGCTGAAGGCGAAAGGCTGCGTCACCATCGCCTCCGGACTCGGTTCGGACATCACGCGCTGCGTCGACATGACGTTCGCGGACAAATGAAAGCAGGCGTGTAAGCGCTGATGCCGGCGCGTGACACAAGGCCAGTTAGTCTTTGCCGCTCATGGCTGTTCGTCGACGGCGCCGACGATGCGATCATCGCAGCCGCGTCGCGTTCGGGCGCCGACGTTCTGATCCAGGAACTGGAAGACTTCACGCCGCCGCCTTTGCGGCCGAAGGCGCGTGCGCTCGCACCCGAACTCTATCGCAGATGGCGCGAAGCCGGCGCCGTCGCCGCTGTGCGCGTCAATCCGCTCGATGCGGACGGCATGGACGATCTTGCGGCGGTGATGCGCGGCCGGCCGGATATCGTGGCGCTGCCGAAGGTCGCCGAGCCCGCCCATGTCGCGGCACTCGATGCTGCAGTCAGCCGGTTCGAGCGTGAGTACGGCATTCCGGAAGGCTCGACCGCGCTGCTGCCGAATATCGAATTCGCCCGTGGGCTGGTGCAGATACACGCGATCGCCAAGGTCAGCCGCAGGACGC
The DNA here is from genome assembly GCA_040376815.1 of Bradyrhizobiaceae bacterium. Classification (GTDB taxonomy): domain Bacteria; phylum Pseudomonadota; class Alphaproteobacteria; order Rhizobiales; family Xanthobacteraceae; genus SG-bin9. Next base: position 7,458 of record JBEIPX010000096.1, on the reverse strand, counting down.
AGGCGCTTCTCGTCGCGGCGGAAGACATGGCGGCGGACCTTGGAGCCGAGCGCGCGCCGGATAGCGTCGAACTCGCCTATGTGCGGCAGCGCTTTCTGGTCGAATGCGTCGCCGCTGGGGTCGTGGCGGTCGATTGCCCCTATACGTGGAGCGATGCGGACGGCGTCGCGCGCGATACGCGCTGGGCGCGGCGGCTCGGCTATCGCGCCAAGAGTCTCGTGGACGCGGGACACGCTGCGATCATCAATGATCTGCTGACGCCAGCTGCAGCTGATGTGACCAGCGCCGAGAGGATCGTCGCTGCATTCGATGCGGCGCGTGCGCGCGGCGAGGCGCGGGTCGAGATCGATGGATCGCTGGTGGAAGTGCCGGGCTATCTCACCGCGAAGCGGCTGTTGGCGCGCGCAGCTGAGTTCAGGGAATGGGAGCAGCGCTAACCGTCAATGCGAGCGCATTGGCGCGAAGCAATCCGAATTATACTCGAACTGGATTGCTTCGTCGCTGATGCTCCTCGCAATGACGATTGGCGAAACGAGACGGGCGGCTACTCCGGCTTGATCTTGGCGAATGCCGCCACCTTGGTCCACTTCTCGTTTTCCTTGGCGATGTATGCCGTCATGTCGGCGGGGGAGCCGCCGACCGGATCGCCGCCGAGCTTGCGGATGCGCGCGGTGCCGTCTTCGGACTTGATGAAGGCGTTGATGCTCGCATTGAGCTTGGCGATAATCTCCGGCGGGGTCTTCACCGGTGCGGCGATCGTAAAGTACGACGACGCCTCGTAGCCGGGCACACCGGATTCGGCGATGGTCGGAATATTCGGCAACAGCGGCCAGCGCGTAGCGGTGCTGATGGCGAGCGGGCGGACGGATCCGGCTTCGGCGAACGACGCCACCGCCGGCAGGTTGTCGATCATGACGTGGATGCGGCCGGCAATGAGGTCGCTGACGGCCGGCGCGCTGCCCTTATAGGGCACGTGCGTCATGTCGAGGCCGGTCATCGACTTGAACAGTTCCGTCGACAGATGCGCAGTGCTGCCGAGCCCGGGCGTGCCGTAGAGGATTTCGCCGGGCGGCTTCGATTTCACAAAGGCCAGAAATTCGGCGAGGGTTTTCGGCGGCAGCGACGGCGTCACCGACATCAGGTTCGGCACGCGGGCGATGATCGTCACCGGCGCGAGATCCTTTGCCGGATCGTAGGTCATTGCCTTGAACACGAGCGGATTGATGCCGTGCGTGCCGGGCGTACCGACCAGGAAGTTGTATCCATCCGGCTCGATCTTGGCGATGTAGTCGGCTGCGATGTTGCCGCCGGCGCCGGTCTTGTTCTCGACCACGAACTGCTGGCCCATTTCCTCCGACAGCTTGCCGGCGACGAGGCGCGCCAGGATGTCGGTGGTGCCGCCAGCCGAGAACGGGACGACGAAGCGCGGCGATCGCGCCGGCCATTGCTGCGCGAGCGCACTCGTACGCGCCACCAGCGGCGATGCGAGCAGGGCTGCGCCGCCAAGCACGATGGAACGGCGGCTGAAGTGGAAAGTCGAACGGCGGATCATCAATGTCTCCTTCTTCTTATGAAACAGAACGGCGGCCGGAGGATGTCCGGCCGCCGTCTTGGAATGACGCTCGGCTATGGTCTGGTTTAGCCGCTGATGCCCTTTTCCTTGAAGTACTTCAGCGCGCCGGGATGAAACGGGATCGGCGAGCGCGACTGCTTCTGGTTGTCGAGCGAGAAGCTCAGCGCTTCCTTGTGCACGGCGACCAGATCGTCCTTCTTCTCGACCAGCGTTTTGACGATCTTGTAGGCCTCGTCGTCGGTCATCTTGTTGCCGGTGACGATGATGTTCCAGACTTCGGCGATCTTGTTGTCCTTGTCGAGGCCCGGATACGAGCCGGTCTTAATGACGCCAGGGCTGTAGAGATCGCCGTACTTGGCGTTCATCTTGGCGACCGCATCGCTATGGTCGACCAGCTTCAGCTTGAGGCCCGGGGTCGCGGCGAGATCGGTCACGGCCGCGGTCGGAATGCCGCCGACCCAGAAGAATGCGTCGATCTTCTTGTCCTTCACGGCGTTGACCGACTCGGCGACACCAAGCCGCTCGCGCTTCAAGTCCTTGTCCTTGTCGAGACCGGAGGCTTCGATAACGCGGAACGCCATCACTTCGGTCGCGCTGCCCGGCGAGCCGGTCGAGACGCGCTTGCCCTTGAGGTCCGACATCTTCTCGATGCCCGAGCCCTCGACCGTCACCACGTGCATGCGGTTCGGGTAGACGACGAGCAGCGTCTGCAGCGGCACCTTGTTGCCCTTGAACTTGTCCTCGCCCTTCAGCGCGTCGAGCGCGGCGTCGGCCATGGTGAAGCCCATCTCGCTCTGGCCCGAGCCGATCAGCTTGAGGTTGTCGACCGAACCGCCGGTGACTTCGGCGGTCGCCTGCACGTTGGGCAGGTTCTTCGACAGAACGTTCGCGACCGCGCCGCCGAGCGGATAGTAGACGCCGCCGGTGCCGCCGGTGCCGATGGCGATGGTCTTCTGCTGGGCGTAAACCGCGCCGCCGATCAGCGTCGCGGCGGCAATCGCCAGCGCGAAGGCCGTGGTTGTCTTGCGTTTCAACATGTCGTTTCTCCCTGTGACGTTGCGTAGTTCGTTTGGAAACGGAATCAGGGCCGCACGCCCTTCTCCTTCAGATATTTCAGCGCGCCCGGATGGTAAGGCGCGGGTGAATGCTGGTCGGTCTGTGTTGCGAGATCGATGTTCTGCGCCTCCTTGTGGACAGCGACGAGGTCAGACTTGTTCTCGAAGATCGCCCTGGTGATCGCGTAGGCGAGTTCATCGGACATCTTGTCCGTGGTCATGATGGCGTTCCAGGCAGCGAAGCCCGGGCTGTCCTTGGTCTGGCCCGGATAGCTGCCTGCCTTGATCACGCTCGGCGCGAAGATGTTGCCGTACTTCTTGACGATCGGCGGCAGCAGGTCGTCCACGTCGACCAGCTTGATCTTCGTGCCCGGCGTGAGCGCGAGATCGGTTACTGCCGCCGTCGGCACGCCGCCGCCCCAGAAGAAAGCGTCGATCTTTCTGTCCTTCATCGCGCTGACGGATTCCGCAACCGACAGCCGCTCGCGCTTGACGTCCTTGTCCTTGTCGAGACCGGCGGCTTCCAGCATGCGAAAGGCCTGCGTTTCGCTGGCGCTGCCCGGCGCGCCGGTCGACACGCGCTTGCCTTTGAGATCGGCGAACGTCTCGATGCCGGTACCCTCGATGGTCACCACGTGCATCGGGCTCGAATAGAAGTTGACCAGCGTGCGCAGCGGCACCTTCGCGCTGAAGCGGCCTGTACCTGCGACCGCGTCGGCGCCGACGTCGGACGAAACCCAACCCAGTTCCGCCTGGCCGGACGCCAGCAGGCGTATGTTGTCGACGCCGCCGCCGGTGACTTCGGCCGTGGCCTGAACGTTCGGCACCTTTTTCGAGAGCATGGCGGCGATGCCGCCGCCGAGTGGATAGTAGATGCCGCCGGTTCCGCCCGTGGCGATGGAGAGCGCCTTCATTTGGGCATGGACGCCGCCGGCCGCCAACCACACACCGACAAGTGCCAGACCGACCGCAACCGCTTTCATACTGTCACTCTCCCTGGCGGTGCCGCTTCTTCGGGCAGCATCCGCAGTTTCGTTAGTCCGCCGGTTCCATCGCGCGGGGCTCAGGCGCCGGTCAGACCGGTAAATGGTCGCCGCCGTGTTCCCGCCTGCCATAGAACCACACCGATGCCGATAATCAGACCCGGCAAATAGGTGTAGCTAATGTCTCTGCCGCTGATCGCTTCAGCGACGGCCTCGATCAGGCTCGGGAACACCAGCAGCAACCCCGATAGCAGAAGCAATCCCCGCTCGACCGGCGTATTTTGTCGCAGTGCCCAGTTCTGGGCAACCGCTGCGAGCGCCAGCAATCCGAAACAGGTCCGGAGCGTGATCATGAGAACATCCACCCACGAGCCGCCCTTCGGAATGGACAGCAGCAGGCCGACGCCCTGCGGATCGAGCACGAACACGAACGGCACGATGAAGGCAGGCAGCGTGTATTTCCAGGATTGCAGCGTCGTCTTGTAGGGATCGCCGCCGGTAATCGCGGCGGCCGCGAACGGCGACAGCGCGGTCGGCGGCGATACCTCCGACAATACGGCGTAGTAGAAGATGAACATGTGCGCCGCGAAATCCGGCACGCCGAGCTTGATCATCGCCGGCGCGGCGATGACCGCGCAGATGATGTACGACGCCGTCACCGGCACGGCGAGGCCGATGATCCAGACGATCAGCGCGGTATAGATCGCCGTCAGCAGCAGGCTGCCGCCGGCATAGGCGATGACGATCGACGAGAACTTCAGCCCAAGTCCGGTGAGCGTGACGATGCCGACGACGATGCCGGCGCAGGCGCAGGTCGTTGCGGCATTGAGGGCCTGCACCGAACCATCCGACAAGGCCCGGACGAGCTTCGCCGGTTTCAGCGCCGTTTCCGGCCGCAGGAAGCTGAGCGCGAAGGTGACGACGATCGCATAGAACACCGACAGCGATGGCGAATAGCCGATCACCATGAACACGACGACCGCGAGCAGCGAGATGAAGTGGAAGCCGTAGCGCTTCAGCATTTGCCCGAGCGGCATTTCCGGCTTGATGGAAACGTTTTGTGCGCCGAACCGTTTGGCGTCGAGTTCGACCATGATCAGCAGTGACAGGTAGTAAAGGCAGGTCGGAATCGTCGCCATCCAGATCACGTCGAGATAGCTGATCTTGAGAAATTCCGCGATGAGGAATGCGGCTGCGCCAAGCACTGGCGGCGACAGGATCGCGCCAAGTCCGCCGGCTGCGAGCAGCCCGCCAGCGGCGTTCTTCTCGAAACCCGCCTTCTGCATCATCGGATAAGCGACCGTGCCGATCATCACCGTGGTGGCGACGCCAGAACCCGACGGACCGCCAAGCAGGAACGACGACAGCACGACCGTGCGGCCGGCGCTGTTCGGCTTGTTGCCGAGAAGCGCGAGCGAGAAGTCGATGAAGAATTTCCCCGCGCCCGAATGCTGGAGGAATGCGCCGTAGATCGTGAACAGAATGATCAGCGTCGCCGAGACGTCGACGGCCACGCCGAAAATACCTTCGAGCGTGATGAAGAGATGACCGACGAGGCGTGCGATGTCATACCCGCGGTGGGTCCACGGCGCCGGCAGATGCGGGCCGAGCATCGCGTAGGCGATGAACAGCAGCGAAACCACCGGCATGATCCAGCCCGTCGTGCGCCGGGTCGCCTCGAGTACCAGGACAATGAACACCACACCGACGATCACGTCCCAACGCAGCGGCGTGGTGGCGCGATCGGTGAAATCCTCGCCTCCCCACAGCGCGTAGGCGATGGTCGCGATCGCGAGGACGCAGGGAACGATATCCCACCAGCGCACCCGGTTGCGGAACATCGCCGCGACCGGAAACAGCAGGAAAGAAAGGATCAGCGTGAAGGCGACGTGGGTGTAGCGCAGCTCCTGCGTCGGCACGATCGCGTAGGCGGCATAGAGATGGAACAGACTCATGGCGACCGCGATCGCGGTCGTGATCCTGCCGGCCCAGCCGAACAACCGGTTGGTCGCGCCTTCCTCGGCTTCGATGAATTGTTCTGCCTTGCGCAGCGCCTCGCTTGAAACAGCTTTCTCCGCCTCTTCAGGCGTTGTCGTCTCCGCTGCCATGCGTTCCCCTCGGATTTCGCTTTGTTCGTTGAGCGGACTTCTGCGGCCCGTCCCAGATCGCCGTATAGAGGCGGGTTTGATCATTTATGGCAAGGGGTTATTGCTCAATCCGCCGCCTGTTGATCTTGCAATGGCTTGTAGTGTCTGCTGCTTTCCGGCCGCCCGCATGCAACGGAGGCGGCTGCGAGAAACGAAGCGGGAGGATCGATGAATCGACTGTCCGGAAAAACTGCGCTGGTGGTCGGCGCGGGCTCGATCGGGCCGGGCTGGGGAAACGGCAAGGCGACCGCCGCGACCTTCGCCCGGCACGGTGCGCAGGTATTCTGCGTCGACCGCAACCTGGCCGCGGCGCAGGAGACCGCGCGCATCATCGAATCCGAGGGCGGTCATGCGACGGCATTCGCCGCGGACGTGGCGAAAGCGAGCGACATCGAAGCGATGGTCGCCGCGTGCCTCAACACGTATGGCCGCATCGACGTGCTCGACAACAATGTCGGCATTGCCGAAACCGGCGGTGTGGTCGACGTCTCGGAAGCCGATTGGGACCGGGTGTTCGCGGTCAACCTGAAGAGCGCTTATCTAGCGATGAAGCACGTTATCCCGGTGATGCAGAAACAGGGCGGTGGGTCGATCATCAACATCTCGTCGATCGCCTCGATCCGCCATCTCGGCGTGTCGTACATCACCTACGCCACCACGAAGGCGGCGATGAACCAGCTGACCCGCAGCACCGCGGTCGAATTCGCCGAGCATAATATCCGCGTCAATGCGATCCTGCCTGGATTGATGAAAACGCCGATGGTCGAGAATTCCGCGGGGCTTGCGGCGAGCTATGCCAAGGGCGATGTGGAAGCGATGTGGCGTGCGCGCGCCGCGCAGGTGCCGATGCGGCGCATGGGCGATGCGTGGGATGTGGCAAACGCGGCACTGTTTCTCGCCTCCGATGAATCGCGCTATGTCACCGGCATCGAACTCGTGGTCGATGGCGGGATCACGCTGAAGGTGAATTGATGCGGGCAAGGTGGTTGTTCGGTGCGTTTCTGGTTGCGGCCAGCGTGGCAACCGGCGGTGCGCGCGGTCAGGATCTGACGGCGTGCCGGGCTGATGCGCCGCCGGAAACGCAGGTTGCCGCCTGCAATGCGGCGCTCGCAGCCAACGCCGCAGCACGCGTCGAACTTCTGCTCGGACGGGCTGCCGCCTATCGCAAGGCGCAGCAGCGCGATCAGGCGATTGCCGATTACACCGAAGCGATGCGGCTGCAATTGCCGACCGCGCGCGCGCTGTTCGCACGCGGCCAGACCTATCGAGAAGCGGGAGACCGCCGGCGGGCGCTGGCCGACTATGATGCGGCGCTGAAGCTCGATCCTGCGCTCGAACCGTTGCGTGCGGCACGCAAAACGCTGTTCGAGGAAATCGAGCGCGCCGGCGCGATGATGCCGGTGCAGCAGAAATAGGCCGAAAGGCTGCATGTTGCTGACTTGAATTGCGCGGTCGCTCCGTGACAATGAAGACAAAACCGCCGGTTCCTGTCCGGCGAGTAGGCACTGAGGACTCTGCAATGGACACCATCGACGCAAGCCGCTACCGCGACGTGTATGCATACGCGACGCGCGACCCGGAGGGATTCTGGGGCGAGGCCGCGCGCGAGATCGACTGGATCGAGCCGGCGAAAAAGGTGTTCGACCCCGCCATGGGGCTATACGGCCGCTGGTTCGCCGGCGCCGTGGTCAACACCTGCT
>JBEIPX010000338.1:0-4031 GCA_040376815.1 Bradyrhizobiaceae bacterium | reverse complement strand
GCTGATGTCGTAGAGCCGGAACAGGAGCCGCGAGATCGTCGACTTGCCCGCACCCGAGGGGCCGACAATGGCCACCGTCTTCCCCGCCGGCACCTCGAACGACAGTCCCTTGAGGATCGGCCGCTCCGCTTCATACGCGAACTGCACGTCCTCGAAGCGCACGATGCCCGCGCTTACCTGCAACGGTTTCGCGCCCGGAACATCCGTGACTTCCGGATTGCGGTTCAGCACCCCGAACATCTTCTCGATGTCGACCACCGCCTGCTTGATCTCGCGGTAGACGAAGCCGATCAGATTCAGCGGCACGTAGAGCTGGATCATCATCGCGTTGATCATCACGAAGTCGCCGACCGTGTGCGTGCCGTTGCGCACGCCGATCGCGCACATCGTCATCACCGCGGTCAGTCCCAGCGTGAAGATCACCGCCTGCCCGGTGTTGAGCACCGCGAGCGACGTATAGGTGTGAACGCTCGCTGTCTCGAAACGCTCCATCGAACGGTCGTAGCGATCGGCCTCGCGCTTCTCGGCGCCGAAATACTTCACCGTCTCGTAGTTCAGGAGCGAGTCGATCGCCTTGGTGTTCGCTTCCGTATCGCTGTCGTTCATGCGGCGGCGGATTTCCATCCGCCACTCGGTCGCGACATAGGTGAAATACATGTAGATCGCGACGGTGACGAGGATGACCAGCACGTAGCGCCAATCGAACTGCCAGAACAGCACGGCAGCGATCAGCGCGACCTCGATCACGGTTGGCAGCATGTTGAGGATGACCATCCGCACGATGGTTTCGATGCCGTTGCGGCCTCGCTCCAGCACGCGCGTCAGGCCGCCGGTCTTGCGCTCCAGGTGGAAGCGCAGCGACAGCTCGTGCATATGGACGAACGTCCTGTAGGCTACCCGCCGTACCGCATGCATCGCCACCTTGGCGAACAGGCCGTCGCGCCATTGCGTCAGCACGGCCATCAATACGCGCGTGAAGCCATAGCTCGCCGTCATGATCAGCGGCGAGGCGATCAGCCATAGCATCCAGTTCGAAGGCTGGACCGGCGCGGTACCCGTTCCTGTCAGGCCATCGACGGCCCACTTGAACGTGAACGGCACCGCGAGCGTCGCAAGCTTCGCGATCAGGAGCAGCACGACCGACCATGCCACCCGCATCTTCAGGTCGACGCGATCGCTCGGCCAGATGTAGGGCCACAGATGCGTGAGCGCGCGGAACAGCGTCGCGTTTTCAGCGAGCGCGTCCGGCCGTACTTGCTCCGCCGGCGAAGCTGGATTCGCAGGACCGGCCATTCAAAATACCTGCGGAAAATAAAGCGCGGCCGCTCGCGGCGCGCGTTGCATGAAGCTCGTCATATCGGCGCTGATATAGGACGTTTCAGCGTGATCCGCACCCTCGGCGGGCAAATCTTTTCATGCGGCGTCGCAAACAGACAGGGTTCATCCAGCGCGGGTCCCGCTTGCCTTGACGCTGCATCGTTGCGGTGCCACATCGACCCGATGAGCATGATCCGGAACGTCTGCGTTTATTGCGGCTCCAGCCCCGGCAATAACCCTGAATTCATCGATGCAGCCCGGCAATTCGGCCAGATTCTTGCGCAAAACGGCATCAACCTCGTTTACGGCGGAGGATCGTTCGGCCTGATGGGCGCGGTCGCAAACGCGGTGCTGGACAATGGTGGAACGGTGACCGGCGTGATCCCCAAAAGCCTTGTCGACCGCGAGCGTGCTCTCAACCGGGTTCAGGAAATGGTCGTCACCGCCGACATGCATGAGCGCAAGCGCATCATGTTCGAGCGTTCGGACGCATTCGTCGCCCTGCCCGGCGGTCTCGGCACGCTGGAGGAACTGGTCGAGCAGCTCACCTGGGTGCAGCTCGTGCATCACAAGAAGCCGGTGGTGCTGCTGAGCATCCGAGGTTTCTGGACACCTCTGCTGGCGCTGTTCGAGCGGATGAACGCGCAAGGCTTTATCTACAATGCCCCGATCCTCGACAACCTGATCTGCGAGAACCCCGCCGAGGTGCTGCCGACGATCGAGCGCAAGTTGCTGGCCGTCTCGGCGTGACAGCTGCGTCGCACGTCAGGTACTGAAGAAGAGCTTGATCTTGATGCCCACCGCGATCAGAGCGGTTACGGTCAGGAACAGCGTCACATTCCCCTTGTCGTGCTCCGACTTACCCTTATCGCCCGTATCGGACGTCTGCTGAGGAATCATCCGCTAGAAGGGACGCGGGCAATCTATCGCCCGCGCCCTTGGGCGCAATTGCAATTTCTGGGAAGGTCGAGTCGGGCGGTCCCCAAAGGGCCGCCCGATTGGTCAAGCCGCCTTGATGTCGGCGAGGAACGTGGCGACGCGCGTGCGCATCGCTTCCGACTGTTCGGACAGTTCGCGCGAAGCCGAGATCACCTGCTCCGTCGCCGCGCCGGTGTTGGCGGCGATGGTCTGCACGCCGGCGATGTTCTCCGAGATGCCGTTGGTGCCGATTGATGCGCGTTGGATGTTGCGGGCGATCTCCTGCGTCGCGAACGACTGCTCCTGCACCGAGGACGTGATGGCCGAGGCGATCGAGTTGATCTCGCCGATGATCCCGCTGATCGACTGCACCGCGGTGACCGCGTCGGTGGACGAGGTCTGGATCGAGGCGATCTGCGCGCTGATCTGATCGGTCGCCCGGGCGGTTTGCTCGGCGAGACTTTTGACTTCGGAAGCGACGACCGCAAATCCCTTGCCGGCATCGCCGGCGCGGGCGGCTTCGATCGTCGCGTTCAGCGCGAGCAGATTGGTCTGGCTCGCGATCTCGTTGATCAGCTTGATCACATCGCCGATCGTCGACGCCTGGCTGAACAGACTCTGGATCGTGGTGTTGGTCCGCTCCGCCTCGTTGACCGCGTTCTGCGCGACCTTCTCCGACTGCCCGACCTGGCGGCCGATTTCCGTCACCGAGCTCGCGAGCTCTTCGGACGCCGCCGCAACGGTCTGCACGTTGGACGATGTTTCCTGCGCGACCGAAGCGACCTCGGTCGCCTGGTGCGTCGTCTGCTCCGCCATCGACTTCATCGAAACCAGCGTGGTCTGCAGCTCGATCGACGCGGCCGAGAACGAGTCCAGCATGGCGGAGACGGACGTATCGAAGTTCTGCGCCAGATCGCCGACGCGGGCGGCACGCGCCACGCGCTCGGCAACGGCCGCCGCTTCGTTTGCCGCAAGCTCCTTCGCCCGCACCATGTTCTCCTTGAACACGAGCACCGCGCCGCCCATCGCGCCGATCTCGTCGGAGCGGTGAACGCCGGGAATCGTGCAATCCAGATCGCCGTCGGCGAGCTGCTTCATCGAGCGTGTCATCTGCATGATCGGCTTGATCACGCCTATGCCGACACCGACGATACCCGCACCGATGATCAAGAACACCAGCGCGGAGATCGCCCACAGCAGCAGCGTCATGTTGTCGACGCGTTTGGTTGCGCCGGTTTCCGTCACCGTGTTCGCGTCGTTGGTGATCTTGACCACGTCATCGATCACCGCACGATGGGCGGCATAGGCTGCGCTCAGCGCGGTGTAGGCCTTGGTCGCCGCCGCCGTATCGCCCTTCTCGAGCGCAGGCAGCAAATCCTTCTCCAGGGTCGCCCAGAATTTCTCGACCTCGCGATGGGATGCCTCCGTCAGCTTACCCTTTGCCACGGCGTCGAGATCGGATTTCACCCAGAATTCGCGCCGCTCCTCATATTCCTTCTTCAGCCGCTGAAGCCGCGCGCGCCGCTCAGTGGCGCTAGCCGGCTGATTGTACGCAAGCGTCGCCTCGAGATAGGCCTCGATGATGTAGGCCGGCGGCGGCAGAATGTCCGCGACCAGATCCTTGCCCATGATGATGCGGTCGTAGAGCGGGCCGCCGACCTTGAGCTGACTGAGCGAGTAAAGACTCGTACCGATGACGGCCGACAGGCTGATTGCCGTAACGATTCCGAACAGAATGATCGAGCGGGAGATGGTGAAATAACGTTTCATCGGGGCTGTCCTTGCAAAATTTGGCG
>JBEIPX010000156.1:0-6956 GCA_040376815.1 Bradyrhizobiaceae bacterium | reverse complement strand
TTTGAAGCGCGGCAAGCCGACCGAAATCGACTACCTCAACGGCTACGTCGTCCGGCAGGGGGCAAAGCTCGGCATTCCGACCCCGATGAACCAGACACTGCATGCGCTGGTGAAGGCGCGCGAAGCGCACAACGGCTAGCATGGTGGTGCGGTGCATGGATTGTCCGTCCCTGATCGACTAACCTCATCCCGATGAACATTCGGACGCTCACCTATTTTGTCGCCGTCGTGGAGGAAGGCTCGATTTCGCGCGCTGCGCTGCGCTTGCGGGTGGCGCAACCCGCCCTGAGCCTGCACATCCTCAATCTTGAGCGCGAACTCGACACCGAACTGCTCCACCGCACTGCGCGCGGCGTCACGGTGACGGAAAGCGGCACGCGCCTGTTCGAGCACGCGCAGGATATTCTCGGCCGGATGGAGCGTGCGCGCGAGGACATTCGCGGCTATGCGGCAGCGCCCGTCGGCGAGGCCACGATCCTCATGACGCAGTCGATCGCCAAGGTGCTGGCGCTGCCGCTGTTTCAAAGCGTGCAGGAAAAGCTGCCGCGCGTGTCGCTGCGCTTCGGCGAAGTTGGCACGGGCCACATCCCGACGCAGCTGCGGGCGCGGCAGGCCGATCTCGGCATCGTGTTCAAACCGCTCAACGATCCGGCGATCCGCGAGGTGCCGCTGGTCGACGAAGACCTCTATCTGATCGGCCCGCCGGCGGCACGCGCGAGCAAGCGCAAACGCACCGTCACGCTGGAGGAGGTCGCGCGGCTGCAGCTGTTCCTGCCCGGCCGCCCGCACAGTCTGCGCGAACTTATCAACGACTATGCGCGAAAGCAGCGCCGCTCGCTGAAGGTGATCGCGGAGGCAGATGGCGTCCCACAGCTCAAGGATCTGGTGATGGCGAAATTCGGCCACACCATCCTCACGCTCGGCAGCGTTCAGGACGAGGTCGCGAACGGCACGCTGAGCGCGCGGCAGATCGTGCAGCCTGTCATCACCCGGCGCGTGATGCTGTGCCGGTCGGCGGAGGTTCCGCCCTCGCGCGCAGCCGCCGCGGTGGAAAAGATCGTCCTGGAACTGGCGGACAAGCTGGTGGCGGACGGCCTCTGGCCCGGGCGGCAGGTGACCCGCCCCAAATCCAGCAAGAAGCCATAACGAAACGGTCTGGCTGCCAGATCGACACAGTCTTATCCCCCTGGCGATCGCTCCGGTACCAATGGCGCTGGTGGCATTCCGCTGCCCCGAGTGGAGCGCCATGCTGCTGAACGGAATTCGCGTCGTCGAACTGGGCCAGATTCTCGCAGGCCCCTTCGCGGCTGAAATCCTTGGCGATCTCGGCGCCGACGTCATCAAGGTCGAAAAGCCGAACGGCGGCGACGACGCGCGGGGCTGGGGCCCGCCGTACTGGGAAGGCGACGCGGCGCTGTTTCACCAGATCAACCGCAACAAGCGCAGCGTCACCCTCGATCTCAAGTCGCCGGAGGGCATCGACAAGCTGCTGAAGCTGATCGCGACCGCGGATGTGTTCGTCCACAACATGCGCCCGGGCGCGATCGAGACGCTCGGCCTCGGTGCGGACAAGCTTCGCAAGCTGTTTCCGAAACTGATCTACGCCGACATCGGCGCGTTCGGTCACGCCGGTCCGCTGAAGACGCGGCCGGGCTACGAACTGCTGCTGCAAGCCTTCAGCGGCGTGATGAGCATTACTGGCGAACGCGGCGGCATGCCGGTGCGCGCCGGTCCGTCGATCAACGATCTCGGCACCGGAATGTGGGCGGCGATCGGCATTCTCGCCGCGCTCGTGCGCCGCGCGAGCACGGGCGAGGGCTGCCTGTTGCAAACCTCGCTGTTCGAGACGGCGCTGTGCTGGACCGGCGTGCCGGTGGTCAATCATCTCGCATCGGGACAGCGGCCGGAACGGCTGGGATCGGCGCACGCATCCGTCATGCCGTACGGCGCGTTTCCGACCGCGACCGGCCCGCTGATCGTCGCCGCCGGCAACGACCGCCTGTTCGAGCGGCTGGCGGACGCGCTCGGCAATCCGCCGTGGGCAAAGGACGAGCGGTTCGCGAACAACGACGGGCGCGTGCGCGCGCGCGTGGACCTCGAACGCCTGCTGGTCGCGGCGCTAGCCGCGAAGCCGCGCGACGAATGGATTTCGATCTTCGAGGCGAAGGGCATTCCGTGCGCGCCGATCATGGAAATTCCGGAAGTGCTCGCGCACGAGCAGACCCGCGCGCTCGGCATGATTCAGGCAACGCCGGAGAGCGACGAGATCAGGCTCGTCGGGTTACCGCTGTCGATCGACGGCCAGCGTCCGCAGGCGCGGCGTCCGCGGTTGAGGCTCGGTGCGGATACCGATGACATCATGCGTGAAGTGAAAGCGAACTGACAAATATCGAAGCGCCGGGTTGACCGGCCGAAAACAATCGCGTGAGCGAGAGGAGAGAAACATGACAGGGATCACACGTCGCGCAGCCATCGCAGGCGGCCTTTCGTTGCTGGCAACGCGGGCGCGCGCATCGGCGGACTGGCCGGCACGGCCGGTGCGGATCGTCGTTCCGTTCGCGGCCGGCGGCCCGACGGATTTTGTCGCGCGGCTGTTCGCAAAACCGCTCGGCGATGCGCTCGGCCAGCAGTTTCTGATCGAGAACCGGCCGGGCGCCAGCGGTAATGTCGGCGCGCAGGGCGTCGCGGACGGCGAGGCCGATGGCTACACGCTGCTGCACACGACGATCGCGACGCAGGCGCTGAACCCGATTCTGATGCCGTCGTCGCGGCTGCGTCCGCTGAAGGACTTCGTGCAGATCGGAACGACGGCGGCCTTGCCGAACGTGCTGATCGTCCAGCCGAAGAAGCACAACATCACGACCGTGCGCGAGCTCGTCGATCTCGCCCGCAAGACGCCGAAGGGGCTGAGCTACGGCATCTTCGGGCACGGCACGTCGCCGCACATTCTGACGCTGCTGTTCCAGAAGACGGCGAACTTCGAAGCCATCCCGGTGTCGTATCGCGGCAGCTCGCTGGCGTTCACCGATATCCTGTCCGGGCAGATCGATTTCCTGTTCGACAACATCACTACATCGGCGGAACAGATCCGCGCCGGTGCGGTGCGCGGCCTCGCCGTGACATCTGCGACGCGCTCGTCCGTGTTGCCGGACATTCCGACGATGCAGGAAGCCGGCTTCCCGGGCTTCGATCTCGATTTCGGCTTCTCGCTGATGGCGCCGGCCGCGACGCCGCCCGCGGTGGTTGAGCGGCTGCAAGCGGCATTCGAGGCGGTCGCGAACAGCGCGGCCTACGCGGAGGCGTTGCGCGCCCGTGGCGCCGAGCCGCTGATCGTCCCGCGTGCGAAGCTCGTCTCGTTCATGGAGCGGGCGACCGCGAGCTGGACCAGCGTCGCAGGCCAGATCAATCTCGGTCCGGCGACCTGAAACAACTCCCGAAGGTAGTTTGCGAATGTCCTACGTCCGTTATCGCGTCGAAAGCCACATCGCGCGCATCACCCTCGATCACGCACCGGCGAATGCGCTCAGCCTGCCCATGGTGGAGGAGCTTCTCTCGCTGTTGCGCGAAGCTCGCCTCGATGACAACGTCCGCGCGGTCGTGCTCGAGAGCGCGATCCCGCGCCGCTTCAGCGCGGGGCTCGACATCAACATCATCAGCGGCGGCCACGGCGAGAGCATCCACGGGCTTCTGCGCAAGCACTACGTCGAGCTGTCCGAGGCGCAATATCACCTCGGCAAGCCGTCGATCGCGGCTGTGAACGGCGCCGCGCGCGCCGGCGGCATGACCCTGGCCATTTCCAACGACATGCTGATCGCGGGCGAAAGCGCGACGTTCGGATATCCGGAGGTTGATGTCGGCCTCATCCCGGCGATTCATTTCGTGCATCTGCCGCGCGTCGTCGGCCGCCATCGCGCGTTCGATCTGCTGTTCACGGGGCGTGCGTTCTCCGCGCAGGAGGCGTTCGATCTGGGGCTGGTCAGCCGCGTGGTTCCGGATGACAAGGTGGTCGATGCCGCGCTCGAACTCGCGCAGACGTTCGCTGAAAAGCCGCCGGGCGTGATGCGGCTGGCGCGCAACGCCTTCATGCGGGCGACCGATACGCGCAGCGAGATCGGCTACGCGGTCGAGAACTTCTGCAGCGCCATCAACACGGAGGAAGCCCGCTCGGGCCTCGCCGCGTTTCTGGAGAAGCGAGGCAAGCGGTAAACAGCAGGTTCAACCGGCAGCGTGCTTCCGAAATCCGGCAACGCGGCATTCTCGAAACTTACGGAGCCTGCAAGCGCTTTACTTTCTGTAACGTGCTGACTATCTTGCTACTGAAATTGTAGCAAGGACTTTGGTTATGAATTCGGAAACCGGAGCGGAATTCTCGCCGCCGCCTTTGCCGCCCATGGGTTTTTCGACGCTGGTGCGTGCCGCGAGCAAGCGAGTGTCGAACCGGGCTCTCGCGCAGAGCGGTCTGCAAAGCGCTTTCGTGCTGACGTCGCTCCCCGAGGCGCATGTCGCGGCCTACCGCGCTGAATTCGACTGGCGTGGATCGCGTCTGCCGCCCACCTACCTCTATCTGCTGGCTCAACGTGCGCAGCTTGCGACCATGCTCCAGCCTGCATTCGGTTATCGCGTGGCGGGCATGGTGCACGTCGCGAATACGATCGAGATGGTACGCGAGCCAGCGCCGGGAACTGAAGTCTGCGTCGCGACGCATGTGCGCGAGGAGCCGCCATCGGCGAGCGGTGCGATCTTCCTCACCTTCGAGGTGACGTTCAGTGATGCGTCAGGTCCGTTCGCGACCTGCCGGTGCCGGTATCTTGCGAGGCGGGGCCGTTCCGGTACGAGTTCGAAGTCCGCTGCCAATGAACCTGTACCCGCCAACTGGCCGGCGATCGCGGCCTGGAGTTTGTCGTCGCGCAGCGGCCGCCGCTATGCCGGCGTTTCCGGCGATTACAATCCGATCCATCTGTCGCGGATGTCGGCGCGCCTGTTCGGATTCAAGCGGCCGATCATTCAGGGCATGCATACGGTGGCCAAATGTGCTTCCGAGATCGCGTGGCATACGAATCGCGAGGTCATGAGTGTGTCGGTGAGCTTCCTCAAACCGGTGCCGCTCGGATCGAACGTCACGTTGCGGTTCGACGATGCCACGCGTGCGTTTGAGTGGTCGGCCGGGCAAACCGTTTGTGGAACGGGGAGCCTCACGTTTGCCGCCGCAGGAGGCTCGCAATAAATATTTGATCTTCCTGCGCTATCGCAAGGTTGCGGAATTAACCTCGCGCGTTGGCTGACAACGCCCCGTTTTCTGCTGTGTACACCGGGCGTGCAGCTGCTTCTCCGGCATGACCCCATGTGGCGGGGGCGGTTGCGCGGCCCCACATACTCGGCCATACGAATGGCCAGCACGTTTTGCACGAGTATGTCATGCCTCATCCTATCCCCGATATTCTGAAAGCCTTTGCCGCCGGCGAGATGGTCGTGGTCACCGACGATGACGACCGCGAGGGCGAGGGCGATCTCATCGTCGCTGCGCAGTTCTGCACGCCGGAGAAGATGGCCTTCATCATCCGCCATACCTCCGGCATCGTCTGCGCGCCGATCACGGCGGAGGACGCGCGGCGGCTGCGGCTCGATCCGATGGTTGCCCACAACGATTCCGCGCACACGACCGCATTCACCGTCTCGATCGACTACAAGCCCGATGGCGGCACCGGCATCTCGGCGGAAGAGCGCGCCTCCTGCTGCCGCGCGCTCGCCAATCCGAACGCCGGCGCGGCCGACTTCACCCGTCCGGGCCACATCTTTCCGCTGATCGCCCGCGACGGCGGCGTGCTGCTGCGCTCCGGCCACACGGAAGCGGCGGTCGATCTCTGCAAGCTCTCCGGTCTCGCGCCGGTCGGCGTCATCAGCGAGCTGATGAACGACGACGGCAGCGTGATGAAGGGCGCGCAGGTGGTGCAGTTCGCCGAGAAGCACAATCTCAAGCATGTCACCATCGCCGACATGATCGCCTACCCGCAGGCGCGCGAGAAGCTGATCGAGCGCGTCTCGACTTTTACCGTCGAGAGTCCGATTGGGCCGTTGCAGGGCTACGCCTATCGCTCGCCGTTCGATCCGATCTCGCATCTCGCGCTGGTCTACGGCAGCATCGGCGACGGCAAGAAGGTGCTGGCGCGCTTCCACAAGCCGAACATCGTCACGGATTTGTTCGGTGGCCCGAAGAAGGTGCTGGCCGCGCTGGAGCGCTTCAAGACGGAAGGCAGCGGCGTGCTGGTGTACCTGCGGGATGGCGCGGCCGGCGTGCCGGCAGCCCCGCTCGGCGAACAGCACTCGGCGGAAGCCGATCGCAACAAGCAGTGGCGCGAAGTCGGCGTCGGTGCGCAGATTTTGCGCGACCTTGGCGTGTGCTCGATCCGTCATCTCACCTCGTCGACGCATGATTACAAAGGCCTGTCCGGCTTCGGCATCGAAATCGTCGCGAACGAGCCGTTCGAGGGCTGATCGTCATTGCGAGGAGCGCGATTGCGCGACGAAGCAATCCAATTTCACCCATGCATGGATTGCTTCACTTCGCTCGCAATGACGGCGGAGATGCGGTTATTCTCCCTATGCAATGACGGCGCGGCGAACTATTCTGCCGCCATCAGAGCAACTTTGAACCATCGAGGAACTCATGAGCGCGCGCGCCCAGACACCAGTGCCGCCGATCTGAAGTTCCTGCACTCGTCGCTAGGAATTCATCATCAGGAGCTTCAGATCGATAAGCGGCACTGGAATGACTAGCTTTTCTGGTACCCTGTCGTTTTCGAAGTTCGTTTAGGAGACTGCCGCAATGAGTAACGAACTTCGAAAACGGGGTACCAGTGACAAGCTGGCAGCGGCATCTTTCCAGTGGGACGATGCTTTCCTGCTCGAGGATCAGCTGACCGAAGACGAGCGCATGATCCGCGATACCGCGCGCGCCT
>JBEIPX010000148.1:0-7232 GCA_040376815.1 Bradyrhizobiaceae bacterium | reverse complement strand
CGATAGAAGAAGCCGTCGCAGGTGGCGCAAGCCGAAACGCCGAAGCCCTTGTAGGTGTCCTCGGACGGAATACCGAGCCAGCGCGCCTGCGCGCCGGTCGCCAGGATTACGGTTTCGGCGATGTAGACGTCGCCGCTGTCGCAGGTGATGCGGAACGGGCGCTTGGTGAGGTCGAGCGCGTTGACGAAGTCGGTGACGACCTTGGTGCCGACATGCGCCGCCTGCTTCTCCATCTGCTCCATCAGCCAGGGCCCCTGGATGACATCGGCAAAGCCCGGATAGTTCTCGACGTCGGTGGTGATGGTGAGCTGGCCGCCGGGCTGAATCCCCTGAATCAGGACCGGTTCGAGCATCGCGCGTGCGGCATAGATGGCAGCCGTGTATCCGGCCGGGCCCGATCCGATGATGACGACTTTGGCATGAATTGGCGTAACCAAATTCTGGGGAGTCATGGGCAGTCTCTGTCACTGAGCATGTCGTATCAGCGGCGCGGCGCGGGATCGGCCGGCAGACACAGCGCTGATGAGTGAAAAAGTTCTCGTTCCAAATTTAAGCCTTTCGCGGAGCTATGCAAGATACGCAATCCATACCTGTGGGAATTTCTTGTCGCGGTATTTTTCCGGAATGCGCAATAAAATTGCGCATTGCTCGCGAGCGAGCTATGAGAAGAAACCGTTCGCTGCATTGCAAGGAAACCTGCGTGTCCAAGGGGCTCGACCAGATCGATCTGCACATTTTGAGGGAAATCCAGGCCGATGGCCGGATCACCAATGTCGATCTCGCCAAGCGCGTCGGAATTTCGCCGCCGCCGTGTCTGCGGCGGGTGCGGGCACTGGAAGAAGCGGGCTATATCCAGGGCTATCGCGGACTTCTCGAGCCGCGCCTGCTCGGGTTCGATGTCACCGTGTTCGCGTCGGTGCATCTGTCGAGTCAGGCGGATGCGGATCTGAAGGCGTTCGAGGATTTCGTGCGCAAGGAGCCGATGGTGCGCGAGTGCTGGATGCTCTCGGGCGAGGTCGACTTCATTCTCAAATGCGTCGCGCCCGACATGACGAAGTTTCAGGACTTCGTCTCGCATCTCACCGCCGCGCCGCATGTGCGCAACGTCCGCACCTCCCTGGTGCTGCACAATTCGAAGAACGAGCCGGCGGTGCCGCTCGAACTGAAGGCGCGTTGACACCCACGCATTGCCAAACAAAAACGCCGGCGAAACGATCGCCGGCGTTTTGCTTTGCGAGTGGAGATCAGCCCTTCTTGCGAATGATCGCGTCGGCGCTGTACGGCCCGCCGCCGGCGGCCGCGAGGTAGAGGAAGATGAAGCAGTAAAGGATCGATGCACTGCCGCCGTTGAGCAATGGCAGCCAGACCGGCGCGTCGATGCCGCCCTTGAACATGTGGCCGATGAAGTAGGCGCATGCCATCAGGCCGGACAGGATGAACGCGACCGGGCGCGTGAACAGTCCGATCATGATCAGCGCGCCGCCGATCAGTTCGAGCGTGCCGGCGACCTGAATGAGCGGCGGCAGCTTGGCGAACATCGGCACGACCGGAAACTTGAACATCTTGGCGATGCCGACATGCAGAAACAGCAGGCCGGTCACGAACCGGAGCAGGCTCAGCAGCCCTGGCTGCCACGGCGCGAGCATACGATCGATCATTTTGGTTTTCCCCCAAGCAGTGATGCACGACGAAAGTCTAATGCAGCGGCTGCGCAAGAGAAAGCTGCTCCGCACCGCGATCACAGGAATCGCTCCACGGTCCTGCTCGGAATAATCGGGTTACATGCGGGTTACCTGGGCGCAGTACGCCGATGGTTGCGCCGCGGAAACCTGCGAGTGGCAAGCTAGCGCTTCGCGTCGACCAGGAAAACTTCGCCGAGCAGCGACGAGTTCGACCACGGCACCTGCTTTCCAGCCGTCGATGAGACGACGTCTGCGCGGACACGGGTCAGCATCTGCTGCACTTCAAGTTTCGGTGTCGAAATGTGGCGGCCGAGCGCGGTCGAAAACGGACTGTTGCCGCCGTCGCCGTCGAGGGCGACCTGTCCCGGCGCCGTGGCAAAGGCGAGCAGCGTACCTGCGCCCAGCGTCGCGCCCGAGCCAAGGCCCGACGGCGTTGCCAGGCCGGATCGCATCTTCACGGAGCGGCTGGCCTCCGCCACCGCCGTCGTCTTGATCATCGGATTATCGCGGCAGGCGTCGAGCACGACGATGTTGGTGCGCATGCGATCGTCGAGGCCCGTCAGAATGAAATCCACATCGGTCATCTGAGCGGCGGCGTTGTCGCTGCCGGATAAGTCGATGTCGACGGGAACGAGATAGTTTCGGCCATCGATCTGCATGCCGTGCCCGGCATAGAACACCATCGCCATCTTCGAACCGGGTGCGCCGCGCAGGAAGTCGTTGATGACCCGCTTCATGTCGTTGCGGTTGAGGTCCGTGCCTTCGGTCACTTCGAAACCAATGTCGCGAAGATTCTTTGCAATCAGCCGCGCATCGTTGAGCGGGTTTGCCAGCGGTGAGGCGCCGGCATAGGCGGCATTGCCGATGACGAGGGCGATCCGCCGGTCGAGAGCGGCTGGCGACGAACCTGGGTTCTGCCTGGGTGCGGGCTGTGGCTGCGCGTCCGCGTCGTTGAGCAGCGCGAGGCGCGTCTTGGCGATCCCCTGTTCGCGCCGTGCGTTTGAAAACGATACGCCTGTATTTGCAATTTCCGGTAACGCGAGCGCCTTCTCGAAATCCTTCTTGGCGGAGGCCGGGTCGCCTTTGGCTTCCAGCAGCAGACCGCGATAAACGTAAGGGCCGGCCGTGTGCGGGGAGAGTCTGATGGCGCGATCGAAATCGGCGCCGCTTCGTTCAAGGTCGCCCTTGCTTCGCCAGGCATCGCCGCGGGAGAGATAAGGACCCACAAGATTGGGTCTTAGACGGATCGCCTTGTCGGCATCGGCGATAGCTCGGTCGTATTCGCCCCGTCTCACCCAGACGGCCGCCCGATTGCCATAAGCGCCGGGTAACTCCGGGTCCATTTCGATTGCCTTACTGCAATCTCGCAAAGCTTCGTCGGTGTCACGTTCGTTCCGACTCAACAGAAGAACGCAACGATTCATATAGGCCGAATAGCTTTTCGGATTCAGACGAACGGCCTTGTCGCTGTCGGCTAGTGCGAGATCGTACTCGCCCTTCTGCGTGTAAACCGTCGCGCGACCGAGATGTAAATCAGTCGTTGCCGGATGGTTGCGCTCGATCTTGTTGTACTCCGCGATGGCCCGGTCATATTCGCCCGCGCGCGCGTAGACCTCAGCGCGGTGAATCTGGAATATGGGATTCTTCGGGTCGAGATTGACCGCCTTGTCCGCATCCTGAAATGCCCGCTCGTGCTGGCGCAATCCGCCATAGGCGGTGGCGCGGAATGCATATCCAACCGCGAGCTTGGGATTGATGCTGATGACCCGGCCGTAATCAGCAACCGCGTCTTCATACCTTTCGACTTTGCCATAGGCGTCGCCGCGCGTCAGATAGGCGTATGGGTTTTTTGGATTGAGCTGGATCGCTTTGGTCGCATCCTGGAGGCCACGGTCGATTTGACCGATTGCATTGAGAGAGTTGGCGCGGCCGGCGTATGCGTCGACACCGCCGATGAGATCGACGGCTTTCGTGTAGTCCTCAACTGCCAGATCGTGCTTGCCCAGACGGCTATAGCCCTGAGCGCGCTGGAGATGAATCTGTCCAACCGTTTTGGCGGGCCAGCGTTTTTTGTTGAGCATCCGCGTGCAGCCAGCGACACGGTTTTCCCAGTTGGTGACGTTGTTGCAAGCTGCGGTGTCGGGGTCGTTCGCATAGGCAGGTGGAGCCAGAAGAAAGCCGGCGATCGCGGCGCCGAAAACAAACGGGTAAAAAAATTTCATATGAAAAAGCCCTTAATCCCGCGAAGAGACTAAGGGCATTCTCAGTGTATGACAAACCGCCGCACTCAGGGTTGCGCGGCTACTTCCACTCGACCTTGGCGATCTCGTAGGCCTTGGCGCCACCCGGCGCCACCACTTCGACGGTGGCGCCCTTTTTCTTGCCGATCAGCGCGCGCGCGAGCGGCGAGGTGATGGAGATGCGGCCCTTCTTGGCGTCCGCTTCGGTCTCGCCGACGAGCTGCCAGACGGCTTTCTTCTCGGTGTCCTCGTCGATCAGGGTGACGGTGGCGCCGAACATGATGGTGTCGCCGGAGAGCTTCGACACGTCGATGATGTCGGCGCGCGCGAGCTTGTCTTCGAGCTCGGCGATGCGGCCCTCGTTGTGCGACTGCGCTTCCTTCGCGGCATGATACTCGGCGTTTTCCGACAGGTCGCCATGCGAACGGGCTTCCGAGATCGCCTCGATGATGCGCGGCCGGTCGACCGACTGGCGCTGTTTCAGCTCCACCTCGAGCGCCGCATGCCCCGCGAATGTCATCGGTACCTTTTCAACCATCTCGTCGTCGTCCTTCGAATTCCTGACCGCCCGGCGGCCTCAAAGCATAGCAGCTTTGGGGTACCCCGGAGCGGTCAAAAGCCTGTCAAAAATGTTTACCGCGCCGACTTGTTCCGGCGCGGTCAGGTTCCGTTTTCCGTTATTTTCCAGAGGCCTATGAAGGCTCCGGATTCACCGCTCGGCAAAGTAACTTTGCAACGTGCGCACTTCGAGATCACCGCCCAGATAGGCCTTGATTCCCTGTGCTGCCGCCACGGCACCCGAAAGAGTGGTGTAGTACGGCACCTTATGCAAGAGGGCAGCCCGCCGCAGCGAGCGGCTGTCGGCCAGCGCCTGCGGGCCCTCGGTGGTGTTGAACACGAGCTGGACGTCGCCGTTGGTAATCGCGTCGACGATGTGCGGGCGGCCTTCGAGCACCTTGTTGATCTTCTCGGTCGGCACACCCTGATCCGCCAGGAAGCGCTGCGTACCTGACGTCGCCATCACCTTGAAACCGGCGGCGGACAGGAGTTTCACCGCGTCGACGATGCGGTGCTTGTCGTCCTCGCGGACCGAGACGAATACCGTGCCCTTGCGCGGCACACGCGTCCCGCCGCCGAGCTGGCTCTTGGCGAAGGCGATCGCGAACGAGCGATCGAGGCCCATGACCTCGCCGGTCGAGCGCATCTCCGGGCCGAGCACGGTGTCGACGCCGGGGAAGCGCGCGAACGGGAACACCGATTCCTTGACGCCGACGTGCTTGAGATCGTGCGGCTTCAGATTGAAGTCGGCCAGCTTCTCGCCGGCCATGACGCGCGCCGCGATCTTGGCGACCGGCGAGCCGATCACCTTGGCGACGAACGGCACCGTGCGCGAGGCGCGCGGATTGACTTCGAGCACGTAGATCTCGCCGTCCTTGATCGCGTACTGCACGTTCATCAGGCCGACCACGTCGAGCCCGAGCGCGAGTTCGCGCGTTTGCCGTTCGAGTTCGGCGATCATCGGCTTGTCGAGCGAATGCGGCGGCAGCGAGCAGGCGGAGTCGCCCGAGTGGATGCCGGCTTCCTCGATGTGCTCCATGATGCCGACGATGAACGTGTCCTTGCCGTCGCACAGGCAGTCGACGTCGATCTCGGTGGCGTCGGAGAGATAACGGTCGAACAGCAGCGGGTTCTTGCCGAGCACCGTGTTGATCTGGCCGGTCTTGTCGTTCGGATAGCGCGCCTTGACGTCGGCGGGCACGAGTTCGGGCAGGGTGCCGAGCAGATAGTCGCCGAGCTGGTTCTCCTCGCGGATGATCTGCATCGCGCGGCCGCCGAGCACGTAGGACGGGCGCACCACCAGAGGATAGCCGAGGTCGCCGGCGACGAGCCGCGCCTGCTCGACCGAGTAAGCGATGCCGTTCTTCGGCTGCTTCAGCTTCAGCTTGTCGAGGATGCGCTTGAAGCGGTCGCGGTCTTCGGCGAGGTCGATCGCGTCCGGCGAGGTGCCGAGGATCGGCACGTTCGCCGCTTCCAGCGCCCGCGCAAGCTTCAGCGGCGTCTGCCCGCCGAACTGCACGATCACGCCGTGCAGCGTGCCGTTCGTGCGCTCGGTGTCGATGATCTCGAGCACGTCTTCGGCTGTCAGCGGTTCGAAGTAGAGGCGATCCGCCGTGTCGTAGTCGGTCGACACGGTTTCCGGATTGCAGTTGACCATGATGGTTTCGTAGCCGGCGTCGCCGAGCGCAAAGCAGGCGTGACAGCAGCAATAGTCGAACTCGATGCCCTGGCCGATGCGGTTCGGACCGCCGCCGAGGATCACGACCTTCTTGCGATCGGCGGGAGCGGCTTCATCGGCCGCCGGGCCCGCGAACGGCGCCTCGTAGGTCGAGTACATGTAGGCGGTGGGCGAGGCGAATTCGGCCGCGCAGGTGTCGATGCGCTTGTAGACCGGCCGCACGCCGAGCCCGCGGCGCAGCGCCTTCACGTCTTCTTCCGTCTTGCCCGCGAGGACCGCGAGCCGCGCATCCGAGAAGCCCATCGCTTTCAGCGTACGCATGCCGAACGCATGCGCCGGCAGGCCGTGCACCTTCACCTTCGCTTCCATGTCGACGATGCCGCGCATCTGCGCCAGGAACCACGGATCGATCTTGCACGAGGTGAAGATCTCGTCGTTCGACCAGCCGAGCCGCATCGCCTGCGCAACCTGCAACAAGCGGTTCGGCGTCGGCGTGCCGAGCGCGGCGCGGATCGCGTTCTTGTCGTCGTCCTTGCCGAGACCCTCGATCTCGATCTCGTCGAGGCCGGTGAGACCGGTTTCGAGCCCGCGCAGCGCCTTCTGCAAGCTTTCCTGGAAGGTGCGGCCGATCGCCATCACCTCACCGACCGATTTCATGGAGGTGGTCAGCGTCTGGCTGGCGCCCGGGAATTTCTCGAAGGCGAAGCGCGGAATCTTGGTGACGACGTAGTCGATCGTCGGCTCGAACGAGGCCGGCGTCGCGCCGCCGGTGATGTCGTTGGCGATCTCGTCGAGCGTGTAGCCGATGGCGAGCTTCGCCGCGACCTTGGCGATCGGGAAGCCGGTGGCCTTCGAGGCGAGCGCGGACGAACGCGACACGCGCGGATTCATTTCGATCACGACCATGCGGCCGTACGCCGGGTTGACGCCGAACTGCACGTTGGAGCCGCCGGTTTCGACGCCGATCTCCCGCAAAACCGCGATCGAAGCGTCGCGCATGCGCTGATATTCCTTGTCGGTCAGCGTCAGCGCGGGAGCGACCGTGATGGAATCGCCTGTGTGCACGCCCATCGG
>JBEIPX010000113.1:0-8085 GCA_040376815.1 Bradyrhizobiaceae bacterium | reverse complement strand
GCGATTGAGTAACGAGAAAGCGGAACATCAGCGCGCCCTCACCGAACCTGGCCGAGCAGCTCGGCACCCTGCACCACGAGGCGAGCGCCGTCGGCAAGACCCGACGCAACGAATACGCGCTCGCCATCGAGCGGTTCGATTCGCACCACGCGCGGCTCGAAACGCTCCGCTGTCACATGCTCGTAGACGACGTCCTGACCGTTCGCATTGCGCACGAGGCTGGCGCGCGGAATGGCCATCCCCGTCTTCTCCTCCGTCGTCGTCGCGAGCACCGTCACGAACTGGCCGGCACGCAGGCCGGTGACGCTGCCGGTGATGGCGAACTGCACCGGGATCGACTGGTTGCGGTCGGCAAACCCCGCGCCCTGATAGGAGAGCGGCACGGCGCGGCCGTCGCCCGGCTTCGCACTGGCGCTATGTACGCCGGTGAGTGCATCGAAGCTGCGCGCCTCGACCCACAGCCGCGTCGGCTCGATGATGTGGAAGATGATAGCGTTCGTTTGCGCCATCTGCCCGGCGACCGGCGTTCCTTCGGCAATGACGCCGTCGATCGGTGCGGTCAACGCTTCCGGTTGGCGCCGCGCGCTCTCAATCGAGACGCGCCGATCCCGCAAACCCTTGAGTTCAAGCTGCGCTTCCTCCAGCTGCGAACGAGAGATCGCGCCGCTCGGCGCAAGCTGTTCGAATCGCGTCACGCGCCGCTCGACGATGGAAATCTGCTGATCGAGCTCACCCTGGCGCTGGCGCATGTCGGAGACATCGATCGCCTGCAGCGGCGGCTCGACATAGGCAAGCACGTCACCCTTCTTTACCGGCGTGCCGAGGCGCGGGAAGCCGCCCGAGGGCGCAGTCAGCCGGCCGCCGACGGCCGCCTGCACATAACCGTTGGCGTTCGGATCGGGAATAATACGGCCCGGCAATTCGATCGCGCGGCGATGCGGGGCCGATTCGGCCTTCACCGTGCGGAGCGCCAGAATCCGCTGCACGCTCTTGGGCACGAATACGCTGCCATCTGGAAGCCGTTGCGCCAGATCGCGGCCGGCGGACAGCGACACAGGCGCCGGCGTATCGTGACTATGGCCTTCGTGCGCTTCTGCCGCGCCGGCAAAGGTCGCCAGCACGCCGGCGAGCACCAGAGCAGCGGCCGGCCGGACACGCCGACGCAGCACGAGCATCAGTCCGATTCCGGCAACGAAGCCGCCAAGCCCGCCAAGAAACAATGCGGGGCCATTGTGGGTGATCCGTTCACGCAAGCTGTTCGCCGTGAACGATCCGGCAGCCATTCCGCTCGCAGCCTTCTCCGGAACCACGAGCGTTACCGGCAACGCCTCGGTCTCGCCATTCAGCGTCACATTGAAAATAAGATCGTAGCTGCCCGGCTTGCTCGCCCACGGCGCAGCAAGCCGGTATGGCTCGCCGGGCTTTGCCTGCACGGTTTGCTTGCCCGCAGGCGTCTCCGCCTCGATCGCAGCGGCGTCGATGGGCTCATTGCTGGCGGCTTGATCGAAATAGATGACCAGCTCACCATCGCGCGCGACTGCGACCAGCTCATATTGCTCGGACGCAATCTCGCCGCGCGGCGCCGCGCTGGCCGCCGCTGCTGGCGGCGGCGCATCATTGTGAACGTGCCCTTCGTGCGCCAGCGGCGAACCGGCCGCGGCAAAGGACACCAGAACCGCCGCGCATAGCGCAGCACGAAACCTAGACATTGCGAATCCCTCATCTGTAAAACTTGTCGCGCGGCCTGCCATGCAGGTTCGCAGCGACGCCGGCGTTCAGATGAGCGATCGAGGTGGTTTTCGGAGTGCGTCGGGATCGATGCCGCGTGTGGCGGCATCGCGCTCCAGCCCGATACTGGACGAGCGAACGGATGGCGGATGCTGATTCGGCACCGTGGCCAGCGCCGTGCAGCCACAGCAGCTGACGCCGAAGCCGCAACAGCCCGTCGTGCAGCTATGCCCTATCGCAGACGCATCAGCCGAGCTCGGGTCGGCGGACCGCAATTCAGCCGGCTGAGCCGGGTGAACATGCTGCGCCTGGCCGTCATCCGTCACTGCCGCGTGAGAATGCGCCGCCATGCCATGATGCGCATGCACATGCCCGGAATGGGCCTGTGCGGGGAGCGACATGGCCTGAACGGCGATCAAAACGATCGCCGCCGTCATTATCCGCATGAGCTGCGCTGCCAACGTCATACGGGATGGATTACCATCGGTTCGCGCTGCTGGATAGTTCCATCCGGGCTTCCAGGCACAAATCGCTACGTTAGAACGTCATCACAATCCCGGCACATGAACGGCCGGTTCATGTCAGGCGCCGTCCCTCTCGCAATTGTCTCCGCCCGCATGCCAACCATGCAGAGAACACGTTAATTGGCGCGCGGAAATTAGCGAGTTATCAAGCACGCCGTATGCAGGGTGCAGCTCCGCAACGACGCTGGACCGCACATGATCCGCAAAGCCCTCACCGCGCTGCTCCTGCGCCTTGCCGCCCCGAGCGTGATGGTCGGCCTGTTCCTGCTGGTGATGAGCGGCTGCATTCTCGGGCTGATCTTCTGGAAAACCAGCGACGCGCGGCGAATGACGCTGCTGCGTGCGGAAGCCGAGATCCGCAATCTCACCCATTCGCTGAGTCAGCACACGCTGAACACTCTGAGGGCCATCGATGTCGCAACCACCGGCATGGTCGACCTGCTGCGCTATCAGCAGCCGCTGCCGGACCGCTTCAATGCATTCCTCGCCAGAACCGTTCGCGATCTGCCGCAACTGAGCGAAATCGGCGCGCTCGATCCCGCTGGAAACTGGATTTATGCATCGCCACAGATGTCAAATGACAGCAGCTTCGCGGAACCTTATCTCGCATTCCACCGCGACAATCCCGGCGCGGGAATGCGGATCAGCGGTCCGGTGACGTCACGCATCTCGGACAGGCAGGTCATCGTCGTGACCAAGCGGATTACGAAACAGGACGGGCGCCTCGGCGGCGTCATCGTCGCGGCCGTCGACAGCAACTTCTTCGCTTCCTTCTACAAAACCTTCAATCTGGGATTACAGGGCAGCGTCAGCCTTCTGAATTCCGATGGCGTCGTGCTGGCCCATTCGCAGTCGAAAGACCTCGGGCGAAACCTGTCGGCGACCAACCTGTTCCAGAAGCATCTCAAGGAAAGTCCGAAGGGCTACTACAAGATCGTCTCGCCGTTCGACGGCATCACCAAGTATTTCGGTTACGAACAGATTCCCAGCTACATGCTGACCTCGACCGTAGCGCTTCCGGAGAGTGAACTGCTCGCCAACTGGCGTGCCGATCTGCAGTCGGATCTGATCGTCGCCGCCGCACTGTTCTGCCTCGTTTGCTTCATGGCAACGCTGCTGCTGATCCAGTTCGAACATCGCGGCAGGATAGAAAGGTCGTTGCGCGATCGCGAACAGCGCTACCGGCTGCTCGCCGACAATATCGCCGATATCGTCATCCGTCTCGACCGTTACGGCAACATGCTGTTCGTATCGCAATCGGTCGAAACCGTTCTCGGCTGGTCGCCGGACGCGCTGACCGGCAGATCGTGCTTCGAGATGGTCGAGCCCGGCGACGTCGAGAGCGTCAGGCTTGCAACGGCAAGGCTTGTCGCCACCAATCAGACGCAAACGTTGAACTTCAGGACATACCGCGCAGATCGTTCGATATGCTGGGTAGAGATCGTCTTCAAGCTGACCCATGCCGCTGACAACCCGAAGCATGTGGAGATTGTCGGCGTCCTGCGCGACATTACCGAGCGCAAAGCGATGGAAGACGAACTGACTGCGGTCAATACACGCCTCGCTGAACTCGCAACCACCGACGGTCTGACGGGTCTGGCCAACCGCCGCTATCTCGATGGTTTCCTGCGCCGGGAGTTCGAAGGCCACGACCAGATTTCGGTGCTTCTGTTCGACATCGATCACTTCAAGGGCTTCAACGACCGGCTCGGCCATCAGGCCGGCGATGAATGCCTGAAAACCGTCGCGAAAATCATCGCGTCCGCAACCCACACCGCAACTTTCCTGTCCGCACGTTACGGCGGCGAGGAGTTCGTGATCGTCCTGCCGGGAATCGCGGAACAGCACGCATTCATCATCGCGGAATCGGTGCGGCTGAAGGTGAAGGCGCTCAACATGACGAACCCAGCATCAAACCGCGGTCATGTTTCGATCAGCGCCGGCATAGCCAGCAAGACCGCGTCGATGCAAAGCGAAGCCGATCTCGTCGCCGAAGCCGACATGGCGTTGTACAAGGCAAAACGCCTCGGCCGCGATCGCTCGGTGATCGCTTCGGAACTCAGCAGCGGCTTCGGAGATATCGGTCTCGTGCCGCCCCAATCCCAAAGACAGTCTCAAGAACAGTCTCCAGACAAGATTGAATCCGCCGGCTAATCACACAAGAAAGGACGGAACGGACTTCTCCGTTCCGCCCTTTGCATGCCGCAGGATTTCTAGTCGAGGAAATCCAGCAGATTGTTCTTCGCCAACGCCGCCTTGCGCACCTTCATCCACTCCTCTGTGAACTTCGCGGCATCAGACGGCGGGTTGGCCTTGTTGAAGTCGTTCCAAGTCGCGATCAACAGATCCTGCCGCTTCAGCAGGCCGGCGTTGTGCTTCTCCTGATCGTCGCTCCAGGCGCCGGCCTCTTTCAGCGCTTTCACGGCGCCCTTGTGAACCGGCACCGACCAGTTCTTCGTCTGCTGCTTCACTGCCATGCCGCTGGCGCCAGGTGCGCCGTCCTTATAGGCGTCGTAGCCCTCGATCATGGCCTTGCTCAGCATGTAGACCTCATCCTCGGCCTGATTGGCATAGACCGAATAAATCGGATACGGATACGTACCCATTTGAAGCGGCTTTTCCTTGGAGATGCCCGCACCGCAGGTCGCCGTGTGCGGCGTGAAGAACGGGCCGACCTTCTTCACACGCTCCCAGCCTGCCTTGTCCTCAGGCGGCAACGGCGGCCAGACCAGGCTGCGCGGCGATGTCTCCATCTCCTTCGCCGGTCCCGAGATCGTCGATCCGAAGGCGGCGTCGACGTCGTTGTTGATCATCCCCTTCCACATCGCGTTGTTGCTGGCGAACTCGACGATCTTGACGTCGCTCTGCTTGACGCCGCCGAACGCGAGCATGGCGAGCGCATTCTGGTTCAATGCCGCCGAACCGACCACGAACGCCACACGCTTGCCCTTCATGTCCGCGATCGTCTTGACGCCGGTGTCCTTGGCGACGCCGAGCGAAAGCCCGTTGCAGTCGACCGTGGTCAGCGTGATCTGAACGGGTTGCGGCCCCCATTCCTTGGTGGCGAACTCGAACACGCCCTCCTGGGCGAAGAAGACGCCGGCGCCCATAGCCGACAACGTAGCGCGGCCGGCGCGCAACGGCTGCAAGCGCGCGACGTCGTTGCCGGCCGGCAGGACACGCACGTCAGCACCATACTTGTCCTTCATCATCTTGCCGATAGCGACGGTGATGTTGAAGCCGGAAGTGCCGGTATCATAGGCGGTCATGGTGACTGTTGGTGGCAGCTTCACCTGCGCAAGCGCAGCGGAAGTGGTGAGCGCGACGCTGGCGAGCGCGAGCGATGCGAGCTTGATAACTGGATAATTCATTCCGTTCCTCCCGGGTTGATTGTGCTGCGCGGAGTTTCATCACTCCGTCTCGTATCCGCCCGCTCGATGGCGAGGTTTTATGCGGCCCCGTTCTGGCGCGTGGCTCGTTCGGTGAAGCCTAATCGGAGGCTGCGGCGCAGCACAAGCGGCCGGGGCAGCGGACATGATCGATCATCAGCCGATCGGCGGGATGCTGCAGCGCCTGCGGCGTCATGGCGCGGCGGGTGTCAATCGCAAAGCCGCGCTCGCCTTCCGGCCGCCTATCGATCGGTCATCAAAGGTTCGCCTCGCGTACTGAACGAGGGTTCAGCTTGAAATGTTGCTGACACTGGCGTACCGGAAACAAGGTCGTCGACACCTCACTCGCAGGCAACGGGCGGTCGGGCCGTCACTTTGAACAGGCGAAAACCTTTCGATGGCAAACGACCGCATCGCGTCATCCCGTACCGCGCCGAAGCTGACCCCCGTTTCCGATCGTCCGCCGCTCCGCTCCTTCGCTATGTCGCTGCCGATGTCGCTGCTACGGGCGCGCGAGGCGGTGATGCGGCACTTCCGCGGCAACCTGCGCTCGTTCGGTCTGACGGAACAACAGTGGCGGGTGGTGCGCGCGCTGTCGTCGAAAGACTCGATCGAAGTCGCCGAACTGGTCGAACTCACATTCCTGCTGGGACCGAGCCTCTCGCGCATCCTGAAGGAACTCGAAAGCCGCAAGGTGATCGCGCGAACGACGCCCGACAGCGACCAGCGCCGCGGCATCATCTCGCTCACGGCCAAGGGCCGCCAGCTGATCGATGAGGTCGGAATCTACTCGGAGGCCGTCTATGCCGAGATCGCCGAGCGCTTCGGCAGCAAGAAGCTTGCATCGCTGCAAGCAACACTGAAGGACCTCGAAGAGGTCCTGTCCAAGCCGATCGATGTCCCCGTCGGCGGGCGGCAGGCATCGCGGCGATCACGCCGCAACACCTGATCGCCGGCCGCTTGCGGCTAATTCGGTATGTTACGGTGCGACGATCGGCGTCGCACGCAGCTTCGCGTCGCGCGGCGATGCTCCCGCGAACAGGCTACCCTCTTCGAACCATGACCGCGGCGCCGGCGAGCCCCACAGCGTTTGACGCTGCGGGTCCTTCAGGTCCCAGCTGATCGGCTCGAGATCCGGATCGACCGTCTGGTAATCGGAGCAATAAATCTCGACGCGATGGCCGTCCGGATCGCGGATATAGAGGAAGAACGCATTCGAGATGCCGTGGCGGCCGGGGCCACGCTCGATGTTGCTGACGTAGCCGGTGGTCGCCATCACGTCGAGCAGATCGATGATGTTGAGCGGCGTCGGTACCCAGAACGCGACGTGATGCAGACGCGGCCCCCGGCCGTTGGTGAAGGCGATATCGTGCACGCCGCCCTTGCGATGCATCCACGCCGCCCACAGCTCGCCCTTGTCTTCAGTCGCCGTGTATTCGGTCATCCGGAAGCCGATCGAGTTATAGAAGTTGACCGCCTCCAGCACGTCTGGACTGAAGCAGTTGAAATGATCGATGCGCAACGGCTTCACGCCCTTGTACAGCGCATACTTCTGATGAATCGGCGGCAGCCGGTCCATCTTCGCGTAGAATTCCAGCGGAATGCCTTGCGGATCGCGGGTCCGGAACGTGCGGCCCTGATACGGCGTCTCGACCCATGTCGTCGGCAGGCCCCTGGCATCGAAGAACGCCTTCGCCTTGTCGAGATGCTCTTCGTCGAACACCTTGAAGCCGAGTTCGTTGGCAACCGGCGCATCGCCTTGCTCCAGCACGATGCAGTGATGGCCGCGCTCTTCCATCGCGCGCAGATAAACGCGCTTGTCGGTCTGATCGGTGACCTGAAGGCCGAGCGTATCGACATAAAACTTCCGCGATGCCTCCAGATTCGTCACCGTCAGCACGACATGGCTGAGCCGGACGATATTGAACGGCGGGTTGAGGACGCAGGCCGGTATCGACATCAATGATCTCCATGGAACCGCGTTTCGCCATCAGCCGACGCGATTCGTTTCCTTCGCTTGCAAACGCTCGTGCAGGTTGTTGAGGCGGACTGACGCCGTGTCGTCGATCTCGCGAATCTCGACGGTCAGGCCGAGGCCGGTGGTTTCGAACACGCTCTTCGTCTGGTCGCGCAGCACCGCAAGAAGCGTCTCGGCGAGGCGTTTGCGCGTCTCGGCGTCGCGGCCCTTGCCGATCCGGCCTTCGATATGGATGAACGCGTTGTCGGGATCGCCATCGGCGACGATGTAGAGATCGCGCGGTTCCGCGCGGGTTCTGATGCCGCCGATCTGGAACACGCCCGATGCCAGCGCGGCCTCGTGAACGCGCTTCAGCAAATCCCGCACCGAGATTCGCGCTTCGAGGTTGGTGGAGTATTCGACGATGAGATGGGGCATCTTTTATTCCAGGTCGGAGCTGCGTCAGGCGCCGGTGGACGGAGATTCG
>JBEIPX010000252.1:0-5197 GCA_040376815.1 Bradyrhizobiaceae bacterium | reverse complement strand
GAGAGGCCCGCATACGCGGGCCCTCCTTCATTCAACGGCTACTGACAGATGTGCTGGCGGCCGTCCTGGCCGGTGAACCAGGTCCCCGGCTGACAGACGAAGCCGTTACGCTCCGCGTA
The DNA here is from genome assembly GCA_040376815.1 of Bradyrhizobiaceae bacterium. Classification (GTDB taxonomy): domain Bacteria; phylum Pseudomonadota; class Alphaproteobacteria; order Rhizobiales; family Xanthobacteraceae; genus SG-bin9. Next base: position 5,078 of record JBEIPX010000252.1, on the reverse strand, counting down.
GCTCGCCGTCAGGCTGTTGCTCGCCCAGTTTCCGTTATTCGGCGGAACCGCTCCGCGGTAGGCGTTAGCGACACGCCCCTGGTAGCTGTTGCGATAGCGCATGTTCCATTCCTCACTCCTCACGCCATCGTCGTAGTAGGCATACGCGTCGCCGCGGAACGGTGCGGTTGCGATCGCGCCCGCGGTACCGACTGCGCCGCCGACGATGTTGGCCGCGACATCGCCCGGCCAGAAGCCGGTGTTGGAGCGACGGTCATCATAGATGTCGCGCGTCAGCCGATTCACATTCTGATCGTATCCTCTGGCGTGATCCCGCGTAAGACGATCTTGCGCCAAGGCCGGCGTTGCCATCATTGCGGTCACACATGCGGCGGCCGCCAACAATCTTGCGGTCTTCATGATTGCTCCTTTCTGCTGGTGAATGCCCTCAGCGTGCGTTGGCTAACCCCTCATGAAAGGCTCCGTTCCGGAGTTTCTGGTAACCGATCTCAAACGGATGTGAGGTTCCGGTTCCGCGCGCAAGAGCTGACACGGTTCGGCCGCAAGACCATCACATGCCTTGCGACGTAACTTGCGCAAGCGTTCCGGGGCGGCGCGGCGGCTGCGGCGGAATGTCGATCGCGAAGAGGCTACGATCGTCGACGTCCTTGAGAGTTACGGTCATGACGCCGGTGCGGCCGTCGATCTCGACGAGTCCGAAAAACTGCAGCCCGAAGCATGGCGCGAGATTTTCGCCCTGCTCGGCCGTGCAACCCTTCTGGTAGCGCACGGCCGGTCCGAACGTGTTGTCGAGCGGCGCCGGCATCCACGTGCCTGCGTGCAGTGGTCCGGAGACGAACTCCCAGAACGGTTCGAAGTCCTGAAAGACTGCCTTGTCCGGATCGTAGTAATGCGCGGCGGTGTAATGCATGTCGGCGGTGAGCCAGACGGTGTTGGTGATGCCCGCGCGCTTGATGAAGGACAGGAGGTTCGCCACCTCATGCTCGCGGCCGGCCGGCGGCCCATCGCTCGACGCGACTCCGTCCGGTGTGATAAGTCCGATCGGCAAGTCGGCGGCGATGATCTTCCAGGTCGCCTGCGAGCGGGCCAATTCCTTCTTGAGCCAGGCAAGCTGCTTCGCGCCGAGCAGCGGTGCGCGCTGATCATGCGGCGCAGCCTCGTTCGACTCGCGATAGCTGCGCATGTCGAGCATGAACACATCGAGCAGCGGACCGTAGGCGATCTTGCGATAAACCCGCCCCGCTTCGGCCAGCGTCTGGCGGGTCGGCATGTATTCGTGGAAGGCGCGCGACGCCCGCGCCGCGAGCGCCAGCGCGCTGCGTTCCGCATAACCGGGTTCGTCGATCGTGCGTGTTGGCCACCAGTCGTTGGCGACTTCGTGGTCGTCCCACTGCGCGAGGATCGGCACTTCGGCGTTGAACGCGCGCACATTCGCATCGAGCAGATTGTAGCGGTAGTTGCCACGGAACTGCGCCAGCGTCTCCGCGATCTGCGCCTTCTCTTCCGTGACCACATTGCGCCAGATCTCGCCGTTCGGCAGCGTCAGCTCGCGGGGGATCGGGCTGTCGGCATAAATGCAATCGCCGGAGTGGATGAAGAAGTCCGGACGATGGTTCAGCATGGTCGCGTAGGTGCGCATGCCGCCGCGTGCCTCGTCGATGCCCCACCCCTGTCCGGCCGTATCGCCGGACCAGATGAACGACACGGAACGCCGCGATGACGGCGCTGAGCGGAAGCGTCCGGCCTGTGCAGGCCCAATGATCGCCGGCGACGAGAGGTTCTGGGCGCGGACGCGATAGAAGATGTCCTGATCGCCCGGCAGATCGTCGAGCAGCGCCTTGCCGGTGAAGTCGCTCTCCGGCAGCGCATCGACGAAGGTCGAGGCGATGATGTCTTTGAAACTGTCGGTAGTCGCGGCTTCGATCAGGAGCCGCGACGGCCGGTCCGCTCGCGCCCAGACGATCGCGGTGTCGCCCGACACGTCACCCGATTGAAGGCCGAGCGAGAGTTCCGCGCGCTGACCCGCGTAGCTGATCGCCGGCAATGCGAGCGGTAACCCGAAACAGGTCGCGGCCGCCCCGGAACCTGCGAGAAACTTTCGCCGAGAGAGCAGCTCCGCGCCACTCGTCCGCCTTCGCATGCTGTGTCCTCTGCCGAATCGCAGTGGACCGTGCCTGCGCCGTTTGACTCTGGCTCAACGGTTTTGCGACGCAGCAGTGACAACGGCGCGCAAGTTCCATGATCCGATGTTGCTCACGCTCGCGTGAGGTTCGCGGGATTCTAAGCCTTTCGTATGAGGCTCGAGACGGGCCCAAGGCTTGCGCCGCTCCGGAGCCGCTGAAATAGTCCGCGCCTTGGCATCCAATAGGCCAATAAAAAACACGCTCCGCTGAGGGAGCGCTTGGAGGCTCGAATGCGTCTTGGATATTTCACCGCCGCAGTTGCTGCGTGCGCCCTTTCATTGCCAACGATGGCGTCCGCTCAGGGCGTGAAGATCGGCATCCTCAACGATCAATCCGGCGTCTATGCCGACTACGGCGGCAAGTGGTCGTTCGAAGCGGCCAAGATGGCGATCGAGGATTTCGGCGGCGAAGTGCTCGGCCAGAAGATCGATATCGTCACCGCCGATCACCAGAACAAGCCGGACCTCGGCGTGAGCATTGCGCGGCGCTGGTATGACGTCGAAGGTGTCGACATGATCACCGAGCTCACGACCTCGTCGGTCGCGCTCGCGATCCACGATCTCTCCAGGCAGATGAAGAAGATCGACATCGTCGTCGGCGCGGCGACTTCGCGCCTCACCGGCGACGCCTGCCAGCCCTACGGCTTCCACTGGGCCTACGATACCCACGCGCTCGGCGTCGGAACCGGCGGCGCGCTGACCGAAGCCGGCGGCGACACCTGGTATTTCCTCACCGCCGACTACGCGTTCGGGCATTCGCTTGAAGCCGACACCGGCAAGGTCGTGGTCGCGAAGGGCGGCAAGGTGCTCGGCGCGGTGCGTCATCCGTTGAACTCTTCGGATTACTCGTCTTTCCTGCTGCAGGCGCAGGCCTCGAAGGCCAAGATCATCGGCCTCGCCAATGCCGGTCTCGACACCACCAATTCGATCAAGCAGGCCGCCGAATTCGGCATCGTCGCTGGCGGCCAGAAACTCGCCGGCCTGCTGCTGACGCTCGCGGAAGTTCACGGCCTCGGCCTCAATGCCGCGCAGGGCCTCGTGCTGACCGAAGGATATTACTGGGATCTCAACGACAAGAGCCGCGAGTTCTCCGAACGATTCTTCAAGCGCACCGGCCGCATGCCGAACATGATCCAGGCCGGCACCTACTCGGCGACCTTGCAGTATCTGAAGGCTGTGAAGGCCGCCGGTACCAAGGAAACCGAAGCGGTCGCCAAGAAGCTGAAGGAGCTTCCGGTCGATGACGCGTTCGCGCAGGGCGGCAAGGTTCTGCCGAACGGCCGCATGGTGCATGACATGTATCTGTTCGAAGTGAAGAAGCCGAGCGAGTCGAAGAAGCCGTGGGACTACTACAAGCTGATCTCGACCGTCCCCGGCGACAAGGCGTTCCAGACCGCAGCGAACAGCGGCTGCCCGGCGACGAAGTAAGCCGGACTACGTCTAAACAGCATCGGCCCGGACACAACGTCCGGGCCGATTTCGTTTTGAACTGTCATTGCGAGCGAAGCGAAGCAATCCAGCTCTCGTTCCGAAATGGATTGCTTCGTAGCGCAGGTGCGCTCCTCGCAATGAAGACGTGGGCTAAATTCCGAGATAGTGCTTGCGCACCTCGGGATCGGTCTTCACGTCGGCGGCACTGCCCGAGAGCACCACACGTCCCGTCTGCAGCACGTAGGCGCGATCGGAAATCTCCAGGCTTTCGGATAACCGCTGTTCCACGATCAGTACGGTCACGCCGTTCTGTCTGATCTGCTTGACCGCGGCGAAAATCTCGTCGACCAGTTTCGGCATGATGCCTTGCGACGGCTCGTCCAGCATCAGAAGCCGCGGCCGCGTCATCAATGCGCGCGAGATCGCCAGCATCTGTTGCTCACCCCCCGAAAGCGTCGAGGCGCGCTGTTGCAGGCGTTCCTGCAAGCGCGGGAACAGCTTGAACACCAGTTCGAGCGGCGCATCGCGATCCGGTTTGCCGCGGTGCAGGTAACTGCCGAGGCGCAGATTGTCGGCAACCGACAGCCGTGGAAACAGGCGCTTGTTCTCCGGCACATAGGCAAGGCCGCGCGACGTGATGAGGTGCGCGGGGATCGTGTCGATGCGCTCGCCGGAGAAACTCACGCTCCCCGACTTCGGCTTTTCCATTCCAGCAATCGATTTCAGCAGCGTCGACTTGCCTGCCCCGTTGGCGCCCGCCACGGTCACGATCTCCCCCTCACCGACTCCGATCGAGATATCGGAGATGGCGATCAGGCCGCGATAGGCGGTGGTGATGTTGGAGACTTCAAGCAGCACGGTGGCGGTCTCCGAGATAGGCCGAGATCACTTTCTCGTCGCGAACCACTGCGGACGGCGCGCCCTCCGCCAGCACCTTGCCGAGATGCAGCACGACGGCGCGATCGACCAGTGGCATCACCACTTCCATCACGTGTTCGACCATGACGATGGTGATGCCGGTTTCGCGCACCTTGCGGATCAGTTCGACGCCGGCCCTGGCCTCCGCGGGCGTCAGACCCGTCAGCACTTCATCGAGCAGCAGCAGTTTCGGTTCGGTTGCGAGCGCGCGTGCAACTTCAAGCCGGCGCTTCTTGGGTGGCGTCAGTTCGGAGCCTGCCGCCTCCGCCATATCGGCCAGCCCGACATAATCGAGCACGGCCATCGCCTTCTCGCGCGCCTGCAGCATCCGCGGGTAGCGCACGAATGCGCCGACCGTGACGTTCTCGATCACCGACATGGAATCGAACGACCTTGGTACCTGGTAGGTACGCGCGATGCCGAGCGCGCACAGCTGTGCCGCCGGCAGTCCGGTGATGTCTCGGCCGTCGAACGTGATCGTCCCCGACGAGGGCGGAAACGATCCAGCGATCAGATTGAACAGCGTCGACTTGCCGGCGCCGTTCGG
>JBEIPX010000580.1:0-1649 GCA_040376815.1 Bradyrhizobiaceae bacterium | reverse complement strand
TGGCGTTGAGCTTGTTGGCGACAAGCCGGGCCAGAATGTCGGTGCCGCCGCCGGCCGAGAAACCGACGACGATGCGCACCGGCCCCGCCGGCAGTTCGGCAGCTTGCGATGGTGCGGACGCGACGGCCAACGCCGTGGCAAGCAGTGCGGCACGTGTAACGAAGAAGCGGCGATCCAAGAATCGATCCATGATGTTTCTCCCTGTTGAATGATCCGTTCGGATTTTTGGGTGCGCGCAGCCGTCCGCACCTGACGCAGTCCGGTTGAACCTCGTGTATCGTCGATGGCCAGGGCGAAGCGGCGAGACCGCCGCCGCTCACTGCACCTTCGACCACGTCCCGTATTTGCCGACCTGCTTCTCGTCGAACGCGAAGCCGAGGCCCGGCGTCTGGTGCAGCACCACGCGGCCGCCCTTCTGTTCGAGCTGACGGTCGACCAGCCTGCGGAAGTTCAACACCTGATCGTCCCAGAAGAATTCGACGTAGCGCGCGTTCGGCGTGGCGGCGACCAGCGGCGCATGCACGTCATGGAACCAGTGCGGACACACCTGCACGCCGTAGCCCGCGGCGATTGCGGCGATGCGCTTCCATTCGGTGATGCCGCCGCAGACCGCCGCGTCGGTTTGCAGGATCGCGGCCCCACCGGCATCGAGCAGCTGCTTGTGATACCAGCGGCCATAGCCGATTTCGGCGGTTGCCACCGGAATGCGCGTGAGCTTGGCCAGCCGCGCATGGCTCTCGATATCGTCGGGACCGAACGGCTCCTCGATGAAGTACGGATCGTATTGCTCGATCCGGCTCATGTGCTGCATCGCCTGCACCGTATCGATCCAGCCGTTGTTGCAATCGAGCATGAGTTCGACATCCGGCCCGATCGCTTCACGCGCGGCGCGCACGCGCGCCTCTTCCTCGCGCGGCGACAGGCGGCCGGTCTTGATCTTCACCGCGGAGAAGCCCTTCGCGACATAGCTCGCGACCTCCTCGCCGAGCTTCTCCGGCGTCTTACCCTCGAGGTAATAGCCGCCGCTGGCGTAGGCGTTCACCGTGTCGGTTTCGACGGCGCCGAGGTACTTGTGCAGCGGCAGCTTCACCGACCGCGCATTCATGTCCCACAGCGCAATGTCGAGCGCGCTCAGCGCACGCATCACCGTGCCCATGCGCCCTTGCAGCAGCGCCTCCTGGTACATGTCCCGCCAGAGCGCTTCGACGGCGAGCGAGTCCTTTCCGAGCAGCACCGGCGCGAGCAGCTGCTCGACCGCGACGCGGAATAGTTCGCCGGCGGCGCTGCCGACATAGCAGAAGCCGATGCCTTCGATGCCGTCCGTCGAACGGACCTTCACCAGACCGTAGTGCCGGCTGGTGACCGTGCGGTTGGAAAACGAGGTGACCTTGTCGAGCGGAATGCTCGCGGCACAGGTCTCGATGGAAGCGATTGTCGGCATGCATGAACTTTCGGCGCGAGTAATTTCGGCCGAGCATGCTCCGAACGGGAAAAAACAAAAGGTGAGTTGCCGTATGTTTTCAAACAGCAAAATCTTGCGTTTGGAATCAGTGCTGCGCGCGAGCACCCACCGGACGAAATGGCGTCAACGCTTTGTCGTCAGCACTTTATCGTCAGCGTTTGGCCTTGCGCCGCGGCTCGCTTGCCGA
>JBEIPX010000527.1:0-2164 GCA_040376815.1 Bradyrhizobiaceae bacterium | reverse complement strand
ATGCCAGCGTCGGATCGACACCGGTCACGTCCACCAGATGCTTCGGATGCGGCACGAGGCACTTCTCGGCATAACCACCGGGGCGATATACGCCGATCGACGACGGCTTCGGGCAATAGTTCTCTTCATCGCGCAAGCAGATCTCGCACGTGCCGCAGCCAAGCCAGGGGTAAACGAGGAAGGTCTTGCCGATTTCACTGTCGGCGATCGGCGCTTCCGGGCCCTTCGCAACCAGCTTGCCCAGCACCTCGTGACCCATGATCACAGGAACATTGACGCCGCGGTCGGCGAGGCTGAGCTTCTTGCCGCCACCGAGATCATAGAAGCCGTCCTGAATGTGCAGATCGCTGTGGCAGACGCCGCAGCGGGTGACCTCGATCAGCACCTCGGTGCCTTTCGGCTGCGGATCGGCAAGCTCCATCGACTGCACCGGCTCGCAGAACATTTTGACGGCAAAAGCACGCATGGGCGTTCGTCCTCGTTTGGTTTTTCGTTGATGGAAGCAAGCCCGATATTGATGTACCTCGTCAAGCCACCAGAACCGGCGGCGGTCATTTCATCGCGTGAAACGGCGGGTGTTGACGTTCCACGCCTGTTCGACACACTAGCTTTCACTGGTCCGGCCTGCTGCCCGTAAGCCGTTTCGGATCACGAGGAACGCCTAACAACATGACGCCAAAGAGCGCGACGGCCGGCCTGGCCGATGCCAGGGACTTTGAAACGGCGCTGACCGGACTTGTCCGCCGCGTCCTGCCCGGCGTGCGCGGTCTCGACAAGCTCGTGCGCCTCTCCGGCGGCGCGAGCCAGGAAACCTGGGCTTTCGATGCGATCGGGGCAGCGTCCACGCCGCATCGTTTGATCCTGCGCCGTTCGCCACCGAGCTATACCGCGCCATTCCGCGCCGCCGGCATCGAGACCGAAGCCATCCTGATGAAGCTAGCCTATGAGGCAGGCGTGCCCTCACCGCTGGTGCGCCATGTGCTGGAGCCCGCAGACAACCTCGGCCGCGGCTTCCTGATGGATCGCGTCGAGGGCGAGACGATCCCGCGTAAAATTCTGCGTGACGAAGCGTTTGCGAAAATCCGCCCGCAGCTCGCGTTCCAGCTCGGCGGCATACTCGCGCGCATCCACGCCATCGACAAGACGAAACTGCCGAAGCTTCGCCATGTCACTGCCGCTGGCGAACTCGCCGAACTCAAAGCCGCCTACAAGCGAGATGGTCAGCCGCGCCCCGTACTCGATGTCGCTTTCCGCTGGCTCGAGGAGCATGCTCCGAAGAATACGCACGACGCGACGCTGGTGCACGGCGACTTTCGCCACGGCAATCTGATGATCGGGCCGGACGGCGTGCGCGCCGTGCTCGACTGGGAACTCGCCCATACCGGCGATCCGATGGCGGACCTCGGCTGGGTCTGCACGAACTCGTGGCGCTTCGGTCAGATCGACAAGCCCGTCGGCGGCTTCGGCGAAGTGGCCGATCTCATCGCCGGCTATCATGAGGCTGATGGCAAGAATGCCGATGCCGATCGCATAAAGTATTGGGAAACGTTCGGCTCGCTGCGCTGGGGCGTGATGTGCCTCGGCATGCTGGCACGTTTCACCTCCGGGGAGGACCGATCGGTTGAGCGCGCGGTCATCGCGCGACGCGCCTCCGAGAACGAGATCGATCTGCTCCGTTTGCTCGCACCACGCAGGTAGGGATCATGCAGGACAACCCGCAACCCAAGGATATCGTGCCGGTCGTCGCCGCGATGCTGCGCGACACGATCCTGCCGCAGCTCGAAGGCCGCGCCACATTCGATCTGCGCGTCGCCATCAACGCGCTGGAACTGGTAGCTCGGCAACTCTCCTGTGCCGACGAGGCCAACGCCGCCGAGCACGTGCGGTTGCGCGATCTCCTCAAGCAGGATGGCGATCTCCTTGCGCTCAATCGCGCGCTATCGCAGGCGATCGAGACCGGCACGATCACGCTCGACGATCCGAAACTGCGCGATCACCTTTGGGCAACGACCATGGACAAGCTAAAGATCGATCAGCCGAATTACGGCTCATACATCGCAGAACTCAAAGCCATCTCATAACAAGAAGAACAACCAAGGAGCCTTCCCATGGATTTCGCGCTGCCTCCAGACCTCGCGGCATACCTCACCGAGCTCGATGCCTT
>JBEIPX010000095.1:0-8982 GCA_040376815.1 Bradyrhizobiaceae bacterium | reverse complement strand
GCTAACCTCGCAGCAGCCTCAACACCAATCCGAACAGATTCGTGATGCGACGTCTTGCGTTATCCACAGCAAAGCGATGTGCCGTCGCGAATTCATCACGTTTTCCACTCTCCACGGCGGCGAAAGCGCCCCACGAGGCGCAGCGTGACGCTCGCGCGGCCATCTCGACAAGTTTTTCGCGGGCATCGACAATGATCCCGCGGCTTCAAGCGTCGCCGCGCCGACGTCGAGTTGTCCGAGAGGTGACCATGAGTGCCGCGCTGACGAGTGACTTCAAGCCGATCCCGTTGCCGGATTTCGTCGAGCGTTCGCCGGAGGAGATGCAGCGGCGCGCGGCCGAGTTCTACGAGACCATTCGCCGCCGCCACACGGTGCGCGAGTTCTCCCCGCGTCCGGTCCCGCGCCAGCTGATCGAGACCTGCCTCGCGGCGGCGGGCACGGCGCCGAGCGGCGCCAATCACCAGCCGTGGCACTTCTCGGTGATCGCCAATGCGGCGATGAAGGCGCGCATTCGCGCGGCGGCCGAGGAAGAAGAGCGCGCGTTCTACGAGGGGCGGGCGGGAGCCGAATGGCTGGCCGCGCTCAAGCCGCTTGGCACCGATCCGGACAAGCCGTTTCTCGAGATCGCGCCGTGGCTGATCTGCGTGTTCGGCGCGCGCAAGAGCAGGAGCGCCGATGGCCTGATGCGCAAGAACTACTACGTGCCGGAGTCGGTTTCGATCGCGACCGGATTTCTCATCGCAGCACTGCATCACGCGGGGCTCGCCACGTTGACGCACACGCCCGCGCCGATGAGCTTCCTCAACGAGATCTGCGGCCGGCCCGAAGCAGAAAAGCCCTACATTCTTTTGGTCGCTGGTTACCCGGCAGAGAACGCGCACATTCCAAAGCACGCGACCGAGAAGAAGGCGCTGTCGGAGATCGCGACGTTCTTCACTTGACCGGAGCCGGGAAGCGGTTTGCCGCTTCGCGGGCCGCTCAGTGGTTGCCCGGCGGCTCGACCAGTGCGGCCACGATGCGCCGTGTCAGCGGCAGCACCACCAGCACGGTCGGGAACGCCACCAGCCACGACAGGCCCCAGGCGACGGGCCAGGCGGCGAGGAATTCACTGCTCGGTCCGAGAATTTTCAGTGTCGAGATTCCCGACACCACGAAGGTCATGATGATGGACAAGACCAGCGGCATCAGGATCGCCGCATAGCGGGCCGGCAGACGCCGGCGTGCGCGGACGGGTTCAGAAGTCGTCATTTGGAATGTCTCTTGAGTCAGGCAGCTCGATCACGGAGGCATCTGTCATTGCATTCCCGGGCCGAGCGACCAGGTTGAACGCGTTGCCTGACGTGAGACGCTTACGGCGCACATCATCGATGCGGCGTTTTCCCGATACCGGAAAGTTCCCGCGCTCGCAACCCAAGGAGCTGTGAATGTCGCATTCAGCCTGTGGTCATCCTGAGATCTTGATGATGCCTTGTCGGGACCTAAAGTCCCGCTCGCGCGTTTCTGATGCGACCGAAGCCAGTTCCAAGGAGAACAAGAGAATGAACGTGACCAAGACGGTGTTGACCGCAGCTCTGCTGCTCGGCGGTGCGATGATGCTTCCGCATCAGGCCAATGCCATGACCGTCAATCCGGCGGTAAAAGCGCCGTCCGCGGTCGAGACCGTGGCGTGCCGGACTGTGCGCCAGCGGGTCGTGACGCCGAGCGGTCGCGTGATCTACCGCAGCTCGCGTGTGTGCAGACCCGGCGTCGGGCCCGTGGTTCGTCCGATCGTTCGGCCCCGTCCGGTTTGCAGCACGGTGCGTGAGCGCACCGTCATGCCGGGCGGCCGCGTGGTCGTCCGGTCGGTCCGGCGCTGCCGCTGAGACCGTGCCAACGATGAATTGAAGCAAGCGCCGGGCCACGGCCCGGCGTTTTGTTTTGCGCGGGGTGCGCCCGCCATCGCCGCGGTTAATGCCGGGTTAACCGGCTGCGCCTTCTGTCTCAAATTGACGGCCGGTTCCAGGCCATACGGGCGTTTGGAAATTGCCGTCAACCATGATGTCGCACGCAGTTTCGCAGTGACGGTTCCTTAAGCGCTGTACGGGCAGTTTGTACGTACGCGCGCTGACACAAAGTCATAACAATAAACGCAGCGCGCACGGGGAACGCCGTGACGCTGAGCTTGCCGACGCTCTTCACCGTGCTGATCGTCAATTTTCTGGCGCTCGGGCTGCTGTGGGCTTATGTGGCCTACAGCTACCGGAATTTCACAGCGGCGCGATTCTGGGCCGCGGCTTCTTTCATCGCGATGTTTGGTGCGGCAACGTCGCTGACGCGCGGGCTGATGCATCCGCTGATTCCAATTCTCTGCGGCGGCGGGCTGATGGTGCTGGCGACGAGCACCGCTGCCATGGGCATCAAGCGCTTCTGCAACCGGCCGGCGTCGTGGTGGACGGTCGCCGTCTTCGTCGGAGCGACCGTCGCGGGCATGGCGATCGTCTCGACCGGCTATGATGACGTCACCGCGCGCATCATTGTCTTTTCCATGGGACAGATGGCCCCGCTGATCTGGTCGCTGCGGGATCTACTGTCGCGCGAGAACGGCATGAGCACGCCCGGTGCCCGGCTGACGGGTTACATCTCGCTGTCGATGATCGTCATTCATACCGTGCGGGCGATCGTGCTGGCGTCCGGATACGGCGGCAAGATCACGCTGCTCGAAATCAACACGCTGCAAACCGTCGTCATCGTCATGATGGTGTTCATCTCGATGGCCTGGAATTTCAGCTTCCTCATGATGGCTATCGACCGGTTGCGCGCCGAAGTCGCCGAACTCGCGCTGGTCGATGACCTCACCGGCGTCGCCAACCGCCGTCAGTTACTCAAACGCCTGTCGGAACAATGCGCGATGTCGTATCGCACGGCACAGCCGTTTGTCGTGCTCGCAATCGATCTCGATCGCTTCAAGGGCATCAACGATGCGCATGGACACGCCGCAGGCGATGCGTGTCTGCGGACGTTCGTTGCCTCGGCACAGGGGCAGCTCCGGCCCGGCGATCTGCTCGCCAGATCCGGCGGCGACGAGTTCTGCGTCGTGCTTCCGTGCACGACACCGCACGAAGCGGAGAGCGTTGCGCGCCGGCTGGTCGAATCCGTTCGCGAGCGTGCGGCGTTCGCGAACAATATAGCGATTCCGATCACCGTCAGCGTCGGCGTCGCGCAATGGGGGCGCGATATCAGCCGCGACCAGCTGATGGCCAACGCCGACCAGGCGCTCTATCACGCCAAGAAGCAGGGCCGGAACTGCTACGCGATTTTCGGCCAGCCCGGCTCCATGGCTTTCGAGCCGGAGCTGGAACCGATGCGCCGCAGCGCGTAACCGCATCAGCGCCAATCTGCCGCGACCGGCCGCCTTGTGGCGGCCCGGATCAGCCCCCAGATTGGCAGAATGTCGCATCAGGATACATTCGATCGCCCCTCGTCCGCGCGCCCTCGTTCGGCACAGCGGCCGCCAATTATCGATCAGGACGGTAATGAGGTCGGGGCCCGCTCGCGGGATCCGGGACCGGATTTCCGGGTATTTGCCGGCGCCGGCGATACGCCGCTGTTCGGCAACCTGACGCGCGAGCAGCGGCTTGCGCGGCTCGAGGCGCTGGCGAAGGTGCTCGACGTCGCCTTCGTCGTCCCCGGCACCAACGTCCGCTACGGCATCGATGGTCTGATCGGACTCGTTCCGGTGATCGGCGATCTCGTCACCACGGCGATCTCGCTCTGGATGATCCGCGAGGCGAGGGCGCTTGGTGCGCCGATGCACCTGATCGCGCGCATGCTCGGCAACGTCGCGCTCGACGGCGTGGTCGGTCTCGTGCCGGTGGCGGGCGACGCGTTCGACGTGATCTGGCGCGCCAACGTGCGCAACATGCGCCTCCTGCGGCGCTGGATGGACAAGCAGCCGCGCTGACAACTGACAATCCGGGTACGCAAAAGAAAAAGGCCGGGATCACTCCCGGCCTTGATGATATTCAACGATGCCGGCTTATGCGGCGTCCGCTTCGGCCTCGGCAGTCTCCACCGGGCGCGGCTTGCGCTGCAGCGGGAACTCGGCGCTGTAATAGAGGTTGCGAATGCCAGCCTGATCGAAGCGCGCATTCTCGACCTGCAGGTAAGCGCCGTTCAGCGAATCCGCTGGCAGCTCTTCCACGGCGAACTTCACCGCAGCCGCAGCCGTGTCGAAGCGGCGATAGGCAAAGCCGGCGCGCTTCTTCTTACGGATCGGAGCGGGGAATAATTCGGCGGCAGTGCCGTACTTGAATGAGGGCATGATCGACAGCCTTTAGATTTAGCGTTTCGTTTCAGATGAGAGTGACGACCGCGGTTCAATGAACCGGAGCACCGGCCGGGGCCAGCAATGTCGTCGTCTGTACGTCACACCAATATAAGCGCTGCAGCAGAGAATTGCGACCCTCGAACGACTGAATGATGAACGGGGCTTTGATACCGAAACATCAAAATAATGGTCGCGATTTCAGTGGGATATCAGGGTTAAGCGGCAAAATCCGGCAAATGGGCCAATTTCCGAGCCATCACATTTTGCAGACGAATATTGCAGATTTGACGGATCGCGGGCGCCACCGGCTACCTCCGTAACCGCTTATTGCCGCATCGAATACTCGTTGATCGGAACGACTTTCGTCCGGGTCGGAAAATTCTCGATGCGGATGGCATCGCGCCACTGCAGCCCAACGTATTTCACCGGCACATGCATGGTCTCGCCCTTGCCGACCTTGCGTTCGTCGTACTGCCACACGTCGAGCGTGCCCTGGTTTGCGATCGCTTTTGCGACGGTGTCGGCGTCATGGCCCTTCATCTTTTCGAGTTCGCTGTAAGTCAGTCCGATGACGATCTCGCCGCGCGGCGTCGTCACCTTGAACAGCGAAACCTTGTCGACGGACAGAGCTGGCCGCGCCACGATCTCAAACATCAGCCCGGCAAGGCCGATGCCCAGCAGCACATGTGTGGACATCTTGGACATTCTGGGTCTCTTGATCAGCCATCTGCGAAAAGGCTCTGGCGAGAATGCTCGCGAGCCCCCGCGCCGCGGGGTGCTCAGATAGCCTTCAACGCCAGGATCGCAAGTGGCTCATGAACATTTGCGCCGCTGTCGCGGATTGGCGAATGTCAAATCCACTTGACTGAAAGAGACACGGATTACTTCGGTAAAAGTTTCAGCGCGGCAGAGTTAATACAATACCGCAAGCCGGTCGGCCCAGGTCCATCGTTAAAGACGTGGCCGAGATGGCCGTCGCATCTCGAACACAGGACCTCGGTGCGAACCATGCCGTGAGTGAAGTCGCGCTCTTCATCGACGTGACTTTCCTTCGACGGCTGACTGAAGGCCGGCCAGCCGCAGCCGGAATCGAACTTGGCGTCGGATTCGAACAGCGTCTGCCCGCAGCCCGCGCAGACATAGGTTCCGTCGTCGAAACTGTGATCGTACTCGCCGGAGAACGGGCGCTCGGTCGCCTTCTCGCGCAGCACCGCGTACTGCATCGGCGTCAGTTCCTTGCGCCACTCGCTCTCGGACTTTTCGACCTTGCCGGTCTTCGATGTGTCGCTCATGCGTCGCTCCGCGTGTGCTGGAAATGATCACGTCAAACGAAAGAGGCGCCGGCAGAACCGGCGCCTCTCCGGGATACCTGCCAACGGGTAACTAATTAGTCGCTTTGGCGTCGCGCACAAGCACGGGCTTCTCGCGATAGACGTCGGCGAACACCTTCTTCAGGTTTTCGATCTTCGGCAGGTCGTTGTAGACGATATACGGCTGCGTCGGATTGTTGGTCGCATAGTCCTGGTGATAGGCCTCGGCGATATAAAAACCGTTGAACGGCTCGATCGTGGTTGCGATCGGGCGGCGATAGACCTTCGCCGCATTGAGCTGCGCGATGTAGGCCTCGGCGACCTTTCGCTGTTCGGCATTCACCGGGAAGATCGTCGAGCGATAATGCGTGCCGACGTCCGGGCCCTGCCGGTTGAGCTGGGTCGGATCGTGGCCGACCGAGAACAGGATCTGCAACAGCTTGCCGTAGCTGATCTGTTTCGGATCGTACTTGATCTCGACCGCTTCCGCGTGGCCGGTGGTGCCGCGGCCGACCATCTCATACTTCGCGGTCCGCTCGAGGCCGCCGCTGTAGCCCGAGACAGCGTTCATCACGCCCTTCGTGTGCTGATAGACGCCCTGGATGCCCCAGAAGCAGCCGCCGGCGATCACCGCAGTTTGCAGGCCGTCGGATGCCTGCACGTCGATCGCGGGTGGCGGAATGATGACCGGCTCTTCGGCTGCGCTCAGCGGGCGGACGACGAAAGCCGTAACCGCCAGCGCGCCCACGCCGGCTGCGATCAGGAAGCGGCGGGTCAAATCGGTGCGACGCATGATTGTCCTCATCGGATGAAAGCTAGGCCGGACGTGGTCTGTGCACGGAGTCAGGATTTACCGGCTGCCATCAGATACGACGAAATGCGGCGTCCGTTACGGTAAAATGTCACACGAGTTTGTGAAGGCGGATCAATAGAAAAGGCCGCGAGACGGGGTCTCGCGGCCTTTTGGTCGGGGAGGCTGGCGTTACGGGCAGGGGTAACGATTGCCGTCGTTGTTCAGGTAGGTGCCGCTCGCCGGATCGTAGGACCGGTAACGCTGCGAGCAGTAGGCCACCGCGTCGGCGTTGGCCGCAGCCTGCGCCTGGCTCGCTGCGATGGCGCCGCCGATGATCGCGCCGGCCGCAAGGCCGCCGATAGCCGGACCCCAGCCGCGATGACCGCGGTGATGGTGGCGATGACCGTGCCAGCGATGGCCATGACGTCCGCGCCACTGCACCTCGGTGACGTTGTTTGATGCCGAAGGGGCGGACAACCCCGCGTCGCGCATGGTCGGGGCCGCAGAGGCGGGAGCAATTCCTGTGAGTGCGGTGGAACCCGCAAGCACGGCAACGGCGAGAATTTTTGGGAACGTCATCGGCTACTCCTTCGATCGCAATTCTGCGGCGGACATCGATTCCGCCGACGATGAGGAACAAACCGCCGGGCGGTCTGTATCGTTCCGGCATGACGAAAGTTTAATGGACCGCGCCGGCAATCACGAGACGACGATGCTCAGCCGCTTTGCTGCGCGGGTGATGCCGGTGTAGAGCCAGCGCGCCCGCGACTCCTGAAACGCAAAGCTTTCGTCGAACAGCACCACGTCATCCCACTGCGAGCCCTGCGACTTGTGCACCGTCAGCACGTAGCCGTAGTCGAACTCGTCATAGGGCTTGCGCTGCTCCCATGGGATCTCCTCGATCGCGCCGCCGAAGCAATCGGCACGCACCGAGACCTTGGTGACGCGGCCGCCGAAATCCTCATCCGGCGAGAGCCGCATGGTGATGATCTTCGATTTCGATTGCGCGCGCGCCTTCACGCGCCAGAGGCCGCCGTTGAACAGCGCCTTCTTGCGGTTGTTGCGCAGGCACACGAGCTTGTCGCCGGCGACCGGCAACGGTTCCTCGATGCCCTGCTTCTGCCGGATGCGCATGTTGTAGGCGCGGCGCGTGTTGTTGCGGCCGACCAGCACCTGATCGGCGGTCATCACCCGCTCCGGATCGAGCGCGTTGCGCCCGATCACCTCGCTGTCGCCGAATTGACCCATCTCCAGCGTACGGCCTTCGCGGATTGCCATCGACATACGCACGATCGGATCGTTCTGCGCCTGGCGATGCACTTCGGTCAGCATCGCGTCCGGCTCCACGTTGGTGAAGAACCCGCCGCCCTGGATCGGCGGCAGCTGCGCCGGGTCGCCGAGCACGAGCAGCGGCGTGTTGAACGACATCAGGTCGCGGCCGAGGTCCGCATCGACCATGGAGCATTCGTCGATGACGATCAGCTTCGCCTTCGAGGCGGGCGCGTCGTCCCATAGCTCGAAGCTCGGCTGCTCCTCGCCGGATTCGCGCGTGCGGTAGATCAGCGAGTGGATGGTCGAGGCGCCGTCGCAGCCCTTGTTGCGCATCACCAGCGCCGCCTTGCCGGTGAATGCCGCGAACTTGACCTCGCCGTCGACGCCGTCGGCGATATGCCGCGCCAGCGTCGTCTTGCCGGTCCCGGCATAGCCGAACAGGCGGAACACGGGCGGCGTCGTGCCTTTACCCGGTTTCGCTTTCAGCCAGCCGGCGACAGCCTCTAATGCCTGATCTTGATGCGGAGTGAACGTGGTCATGAAGTTTCGGTGGGCGAGACAATCGCAGGGGCCGCGACTCGTTTCCGCAACGTAGCTATTCGCTCCCGCAATACAAGCTTCCGTCACATGAAACTCGATGTTGCGCTGAATGGACATCACGCAACGACGGGTTACAGTTGGCTGTAACGACAAGAGGCGTGAGGGAGGCTCTCGATGAAGTTCGGCATTTTCTACGAACTGCAATTGCCGCGCCCATGGCGGGACGGCGATGAGCTCGCCCTTTATCAGAATGCGCTGACGCAACTCGAGACCGCAGATCGCGCCGGTTACGACCATGCGTGGGTCGTCGAGCATCATTTCCTCGAAGAGTATTCGCATTCGCCGTCGCCGGAGTCCTTCCTCGCCGCCGCGAGCCAGCGCACGAAGAACATCCGCCTCGGTCATGGCATCTTCCAGCTCACAACCAACCATCCGGCGCGCGTCGCCGAGCGTGTTGCCGTGCTTGATCTGCTCAGCAACGGCCGTTGCGAGTTCGGGATGGGTGAAAGCGCGTCGATCACCGAACTGACGCCGTTCGGCCGCGACATGGAAACGAAGAAAGATGTATTCGAGGAAGCGGTGCGCGCCATCTTCCCGATGTTCAAGGATGGCGGTAGCGAGCATCACGGCAAATACTTCGATATCCCGCTGCGCAACGTGGTGCCGAAGCCGCTGCAGAAGCCGCATCCCCCGCTGTGGATGGCGTGCTCGCAACTGCCGACCATCGAACGAGCCGGGCGGAATGGCTTTGGTGCGCTCGG
>JBEIPX010000369.1:0-3739 GCA_040376815.1 Bradyrhizobiaceae bacterium | reverse complement strand
TGACGCCGCAAATCCAGAACATCGCGCGGACGCGGGAACGGCACATTGATGTCGGCGACGATTTCGCCGGGCCGCGCGGACATCACGATCACGCGGTCGCCAAGCGCGACCGCTTCCTCGACGCTGTGGGTGATGAAGAGCACGGTCTTGCCCGTCTGCTCCCATATGCGCAGCAGTTCCTGCTGCAATTCGATGCGCGTCTGCTCATCGAGTGCGCCGAACGGCTCATCCATCAGCAGGATGTCGCTGTCGTTATCGACAAGGGCGCGCGCGACGCTGGCCCGCTGCTTCATGCCGCCGGACAACTGGTGCGGATAGCTCTTGGCAAAATCCGTCAGCCGCGTGACCTCGAGCAGCTCGCGCGTGCGCGCTTCCCGTTCCTGGGCGGACGCGCCTTGCAGCCGCAGCGGATAAGCCACGTTCTCTTCGATCGTCAGCCAAGGAAAGAGCGACGCCTCCTGAAAGACCATCGCCGGTGGGCGCTCGCTCCCCGAGCGCGTCGGCTCGATGCCGATTTCGCCAAGCGTCTTGTTCTCGAGCCCGGCAAGAATGCGGATCAGCGTCGACTTTCCGCACCCGGAAGGACCGCAGATACACACGAACTGCCCGCGCTTCACATTCACCGAAACGTCGCTGATCGCGACGACGATCGATTCCTGATTGCTGTCGTAGAACGCTTTCCAGAGATGCTTGACCGCGATGACGTCGTCCTTCGCGGGGAGCGAACGGCCGTTGCCGGCATCAGACGAAATCGAACGCAAGTTGGGCATCGTGTTTCCTCAGGCCGAACCGGACGGCGCTATCACTTCGCGATCTGCAGCGCCTTGTCGACGATCGCCTGGGAATAGAGCTTCCGGAACTCGACCTTGCCGGTATAGGTCAGCATCTTCCGCTCGCGGAAAAACTCCTGCATATCTTCCATCAACGCGAAATCGGGCTCGATGTTCGGGACGATCTTGGAGGGCGTCTTGCGCAGGACGTCGCCGGGCACCTTGGTGTACTTCGAAACGATGTCGACGATTTGCGGGTCCTTCCACGCGCCCGCTTCGATCTCGCGGGCAGCCTTCAGGAAGGCCGCGAGATAACGCGCGCAGATATCGGGATTCTTTATCGCAAAGTCCGCATTCGCCAGCAGCGGGAAAGCGCCCTTGCCGCGGCCGGCATTGTTCTCGATCGGCTTCGCGAGATTCTTTTCTTCCAGAAGCGTCACGCCGGGCTCTGCCGCCCAGCTTGCAGCCACGGCGCCATTGGTGAGCGCGGGCCCGACGTCATTGCGGCCGATCTGGACCAGTTCGACGTCCCAGACGCTGCCGCCGAATGCCTTGCGGGCGAGATGGACATCGTATTCGTTCCAGCCGCCGAGGCCGACGACCCCGACCCGCTTTCCTTTCAGACCTTCCGCCGTTTTCAAACCTGCCTCATAGCTGGCGGGAGAAACCACCAGCGCGACCAGGTTCCGGCCCGTCGCGGGCAGGGTCGTCTGTGTCGCCAGAACATGGATCAGGCCGCCGCGCTGCATTGCGTTGAACACCGACGCGCCCCACGACGTCGCCATGATCTGATACTGCCCGGCGGCGAGCAGCGGGAGCTGGTCCGCAACGTTCTGAAGCGACGTATCGACGTTCACGTCGAGGCCCTGTTCGGCGAAGTAGCCCTTTTCCTTCGCAACGAAGTGCGGCGACGAGGTGATGCTCTGGACCACCGAGACATTGATCTTGGTTTGCGCCAGCACCGGCTCCGGGCCTGCAACCGACGTCATCAGCGCGAGTGCCATCGCGGCAATCGCGTGTTTCAGGGAACCGCGAACATTGTTCAACATCTTGATCGACCCCGATACTTGTAAGTTTCGCCTGGCTGCGAGCGTATCGGTGAAGTCCGCGAGCTTTTGTATCCCAGGCTACAACTGCGGGTGATTGCCGCAGCTTCCGGTGCATCAATTATTCGCAACTGATGCCTTCATTGCCATTATTTAACATGTTAACTCAGAGTGCAGCTGCCGTTTTGACAGAGCAGCCTTGCTTGAAGAGCGATCCCGATGAAAAGTCTCACGCTTGCTTGCGCGCCTGGCGAACGCACCCGCGCCATCCTCGACGGTACGATCCAGCTCCGGAATCACCGGCTGTCAGCGAACGCCATCGCGCCAGAAGAGCTGTTCCGGATCGCTTTCGAAGCGCCCAAGTTCGACATCAGCGAACTCTCCTTCAGTCTCTACCTGATGCATCTCAATCGCGGTGACTGTCAGTATGTCGGACTGCCGGTGTTTCCGTCGCGCGTGTTCCGCCACAGTGCGATCTACATCCGGGCGAACAGCGAGATTCGCGAACCGGCGGATCTGAAGGGCAAGACCGTAGGCGTTCGCAACTACCTCAACACGGCGGCGCTTGTGGTTCGCGGCCTTCTCGCCGACGAGTACGGCGTCACGGCACAGGATATCGACTGGATCATCGGCGACGTCGATGATGTTCAGCGAAGCCATATCGATGTTCCGAAACTGTTCCGGCCGACCAACATTCGCGGCGTCACCGGCATCTCGCTCGCGGACATGCTGCGCAACGGCCAGATCGACGCGATCGTCCATCATTCGCCGCCGTCGGATTTCGGCAAGCCGACCTCGGGCATCAAGCGGCTGTTCGAAGATGCGGCGCTGAAGGAGCGCGACTACCACGCGCGAACCGGCATCTTTCCGATCATGCATCTGATCGGCATCCACAAGTCCGCGCTTGCGCAGGAGCCGAACCTGATCGCAGATGCATTTGAAGCGTTCAGCGTTTCCGCTGATCGTTCGCAAGCGGGTCTGTTTCCACCGGCTTACGCGGACGGCGTCAAGGACAATATCGCAGCGATCGAAACTCTCGTGCGCTATGCCCACGATCAAGGACTCATC
Source organism: Bradyrhizobiaceae bacterium (assembly GCA_040376815.1). Taxonomy (GTDB): domain Bacteria; phylum Pseudomonadota; class Alphaproteobacteria; order Rhizobiales; family Xanthobacteraceae; genus SG-bin9. Next base: position 855 of record JBEIPX010000369.1, on the reverse strand, counting down.
GATCGCTCTTTTGCGGTGCAGGAGCTTTTCCCGAAAGAACTGCTGAACACCTGACGGTGGTCATTCAACGCCTTTGCGATTAAAAGGTGTCTCGCGATCGAGCATGCTTCACCGGCGCAGCGTAGCCTCTGCTGATGAAGCGTGCGGCGCAGGCATTGAGGACTGGCGACAGCATGACCCGGAAGCAAGCGATCGGCGAAGCAACTGGCTTCTTTGACAGTGGCGGATTCCTGGGAATGCTCAGCCGGCTCGTGGCCATGCGCACGGAAAGCCAGGCCGCCAACCAGCACGACGAACTTCGCGCGTTCCTGAAAGACGGTCTCGCTCCCGACCTCGCCGCCGCCGGTTTCACGATCGCCGTGCACCCCAACCCCCGGCCCGCATTCGGCGACTTCCTGATCGCCGAGCGCCGCGAAGAGGACAGTCTGCCGACCGTTCTGATCTATGGACACGGCGACACGGTGCGATGCGAACCTGAACAATGGCGCACGGGCCTCAAGCCCCTCGCCGTCACCGTCGAAGGCGACCGCTGGTATGGCCGCGGCACCGCCGACAACAAGGGGCAGATCGCAATCAACATCGCGGCGCTTCGCGCGGTGATGGCCGCACGCGGCGGTCGCCTCGGGTTCAACACCCGCCTCATCGTCGAGATGGGCGAGGAAGCCGGCTCGCCGGGACTTCACGACATCTGCCGGCAACAGCGCGAGGCGCTGACCGCAGACGTGCTCATCGCATCCGATGGACCGCGGCTTGCCGCCAATCGCCCGACGATGTTTCTCGGCTCGCGCGGCGTCATCAATATCGATCTCGCCGTCAACTTGAGAACCGGAGCGCATCATTCGGGCAACTGGGGCG
>JBEIPX010000153.1:0-6991 GCA_040376815.1 Bradyrhizobiaceae bacterium | reverse complement strand
TCGGTCAGCGACGTCAGGAATGGCAAGAAAAGCGCTTTGAGCTCCGCGAGGTATTTCGGATCCCGGCGCAACATGAAGTCTTTCTCGTGCCGCCGCATCATCAGGAGCTGCGCCATCAGCGCAGGTTTATCGATTCCTTTCAGTTCGGCCTCGATCACGTGAGCGGCCTTGCGCAGCGCGCCGTTGAGACCCGTCTTCTCGTCAAGCCCGAGACGAACCTGAATCTCGACCGCAGCCACGAAACTGTCTGCGTAGGTCGTGAAGCCCTGGCCAGCTGCGGCACTGGCCGCGGCGAGGTCGGCGAGATCGGCGGCTTCGAGCATCGACTTGAGCCCGGAGAGGTCCTTGGCGATGGCGGCCGAAAGCTCCGCATGGCGGCGGGAGTGCTCTTCCTTGCGGCGCGTGAAGAAATTCTTCTCCTCCCCGCGTGTTTCCAGCATTTCGATCGTGAGCTTCTTGCCGAGGTTCGACATCGCCCGGGTTTGCGCCGTAATGGCTTGCGAATGGTCTTGCGAGCGGCTTCCGACCTCGTAGATCGATCCGACAACCAGCAGTCCTGCGATGCCAACCAGTCCGATGGCCGCGATCTTGTGGGTGATGCGGAAATTGAGACCGAACTTCATTCGAAGGCATCCCCAGCCAAAGCCGCGCAATCCGGGCGTCTGAAATGAAGCGGAGCCCAGGAAGCAAGCAACGCAATTTGCATCGGGGAATGGCGATCCACGACGGTCAAAGGGTACCGATTTATGGCTAATGGTTTCTTAATGCAGCGCGTTTGTGCCTAAGCAGCAGGCAAACTAGTTCGGCGGTTCAAAAGTCCGCGGATGAGGTGCTGAAAGCGATGCTAACTTTGGAATCGGGATACGAGGCGTTCAGCGGCGTACGTTACGCGCGGATATTGTCCCCGATAATGTCGTGGACCTCGAGCGGCTTGTCGACCTGCGAGAACCATTCGGCGCGCGCCGCTGCACGACGCCGGCCCCGCTCGTCGAGCGGCAGCTTGAGCTGGCGCAGGAGGCTCGTCACCTCTTCGCGCGCAGTTACATGCGCCATGTTTGGCCGGGTGCCGAGCGTCGCCTCGTCGAGATTGTCGAGCGCTGTCAGTCCGCGCGGGAAAAGCTCGCGATAAACCACGCGCTCGGCGAAGCCATCGATCGCGCGGAAGCCGAGGCGGAAGGCGAGCTGGTGCAACCCTTCGGCGACCAGTTGCTTGTTGCGCGAACCGAGCATCGACAGACGATTACGGACGACGATCCAGTCGGTGGTGGCGCCATCGAGCTGACGGCGCTTGCGGCGCGCCTCCCGCGCCATCTCCGAATAGTGGCTCTCGCCGACCACCGCGAAGGTCGCCGGATCGATCGCACCGAGCACATCGAAGTCGAGGAAGCTGTCGTTGAGCGGCGTGACCAGCGTATCCGCCATCGAGTGTGCAAGCCGCATCAAATAGCTATCGGTGCCCGGCGTATCGATGATGATGAAGTCATGCGATCGCTCGACGGCGGCGATAGCTTCCTGAAACTGTAGAAATTCGGAGTTCTCGTTATCGGCGATCTGCATGCTCTCGCCGAGCGAGATGCAACGGTGATGCGGCAGCTCCAGGTCGACACCGGAGCGTTTAGCCCATGCGCGGCGATTGGCAATGTAGCGGGTGAAACTCTGCTGGCGGCAGTCGAGATCGATGGTCGCAACGCGCTGCCCCGCCTTGAGGAGGGCAACCGCGATGTGAACTGCCGTGGTGGACTTCCCGGAGCCGCCTTTTTCGTTGCCCAGAACAACAACGTGCGCGGTGCCGGTCTGTCCCTGACTTGCCTGCAAAAGCATGGCTACCCCTCTCATTCTATTCTCAAATCAGGAGTGGCCTCCGGTCAAGTTAAATGACAATTTGACCGTTCTTCATAATGAATATGAACGCGGGCGACAGGACCACCGCACCTTCGCCACGTTGTCGATGGTGTTCCACGTTGGTAAACAGCGACCCGCTCACGCTTGCCCGATCCCCTCTCAGTTCAAGAGCTGCCATGCCGTCAAAATCCACAACGCGACGTCCGAAAGTCGCGCACACCCTCTCAACACTGCATGGGGCTATCGCCGACCTGCGCGGGCGAGGCGCAACGCTGGCGCTCGTGCCGACCATGGGCGCGTTGCATGACGGCCATTTGTCGCTCGTCCGCCTGGCGAAGCAGCGGGCGAAGAAAGTTGTGGTTTCCATCTTCGTGAACCCGGCGCAGTTCGCTCCGCACGAAGACCTCGCCTCTTACCCGCGCACCTGGAAGGAAGACGTCGCGAAACTGACAGCGGAAGGCGTGGACCTGATCTGGAACCCCGAGGTCAAGATCATGTATCCGGACAGCTTCGTTACCCGCCTGACACCCGAGGGCCCGGCTGTCGCCGGTCTCGAAGATCGCTTCCGACCGCACTTCTTCGGCGGCGTGGCCACGGTGGTGTGCAAGCTGTTCACCCAGACGCGCGCGGATGTCGCGATCTTCGGTGAAAAGGATTATCAGCAGCTCAAGGTCGTGACCCAGATGTCCCGCGATCTCGATCTGCGGGTGAAGATCGTCGGCGCGCCGATCGTCCGCGAGCGTGACGGGCTGGCGATGTCATCGCGCAACGTTTATCTCTCGGCACCGCACCGCGCCGCCGCGCCTGTCCTGTTCAAGGTTCTCACCGCCTGCGCCAAGCGCATCCGGAGCGGCGATCCTCTCTCCGGCGCACTCGACGATGGCGCCCGCGAGATCACGGCAGCCGGTTTTGAGCTGGACTATCTCGAGGCCCGGCACGCCGAGACGCTGGCACCTGTGACTTCGAAAGCCGACGGCCCACTTCGCCTGCTGGTTGCCGCCAAGATCGGCAGCACGCGCCTCATCGACAACGTGAAGGTGTAGGCCGCTGGTCAGAGCAAGCCGAGTTCGCGCAACTCGCGGCGCAAGTGCTCGGGCATCGCCAGCGCACCTTTCGCCGCTTTGCCGAGATCGGGCGGCGCGTCGTTCGGCTGGAGATAGCGCCAGCCCTGGAATGGGCGCATCGGGCGCGGCGACACGGGCACGAACTTCGCGTCCATGATCAGCCGGCAGCGGCCGATGCCGTCCTTGTCGCGGAACGGTTCGATGCCGATCAGCTTCTCGCGCACCGCAATCTGTCCCTTGATCACCCAGAACATCGAACCGCCGTCCAGCAACTCGTCCTCGCGCTTCGGGGTCATGCGGGTGATGTGGATGTGATGCGCGGGCTGGCCCTTCGCCTTGGCCTTCTTGATGCGCTCAGCGACCCAGCCGCGCAGGTCTGCAATCGATTCAGCACCGACGGATAGTTTGATCAGATGCAACGCCATCGCGACGAACCCACACGGCCGGAACAATCAGCAGCGTCCGGGCCGCTCAGTTATCGTCAGGCCCGACCGGCGGCGCAAGCTGGACCGGAGCACTTGTCCGCTGTTGTTTTGGGGCGGGCTGCTTTTTGGCGGCGGCTGGCGCTGGGGGCGCTGCGGCGGTTGTCGTCGGCGCTGGCGCGGCAGCCGACGGACGGGGCGTCGCTTGCTGAGGCGGTGGGGGAAACGCCGAGGCACGTGCGGGCGTCGGCGACGGTGGCGCCAATGCGGCTGCGGGGACCTGTTGAGTCTGCAGCGGCGGAGCAGCAGCGCGTGCGGGCTGAGGCGGAGCTGCAGGAGCTCCAACTGGAGGCTCGTTCCCCATGATATTCACGGGCGGGATCGACGCGGCTGTCGGAAAGTCGGCATTGGTCGGCCGACCTGTCGGTGCGCTCACCGCAAGCCCTGAAGCACCAGCGGTCTGTAGAGACGACCCCCAGCTAGCCGAATGGCGGCCAACGAAGCCGTCGTAGGCGCGCTCGGTCATGTTGGCCGCGACCTGTTTGCGGTCCGTCAACGAGCGGTACAGGTCACAGGCCGCCGGGCTGCACTGTTCGCGCGTCAGAAGCACCTGTGCAGCGAGCCCGTACCGATCGCGCTCGATGACCCGGCGCAGCGTCGCCAGCTCCGGCGTCATCGCTCCGTTCGCGGCGACAACGTCACCGTGCGCGGCCAGGCGGCTGATCTGCGTGGCGGTGTAGGAAACAGCGGCAGCGGCGGACTCCGCCGAAGCGAACAGCGCTTTCTCGCACGCAGCCTCAACGCTTTCGCCCGCAAGACCATCGAGGCACGCGAGCACGGGCAGCGAGATCGCCCCCTGCGGAGCCTGCCGCACCTCGGCAACGGCCCTCTCGCCGCCGCCATTGCCGCGAATGCTGGCTGCGACCGCGACCGTCAGCGCAAGCAGTGTGATGACCGCCAGCGCACCGTTCGCAACGGACTTTTCGGCGCGAAGCAGCGCAATCAAAAGCGCCAGCGCGAAGAACGCGCCGACCGCCAGCGTCACCACGACCGGAAACGCGGGCGACTGCCAAAGCTGATCGAGCGATGCGGCCCAGGACCAGTTCATGTGAGGATCCTTCAATGAAGACCAACCGGCCCATCGAACCGGTCAGGCAGTCCACACGCGAATCGACGGAAAACTTCGAGGAAGGTGATTAGACGACGTGAAGTTGGCTTTCTTTAGCCACGCGCTCGAAGGCTTCGGTCTGGCTCTTGATGCGATACTGACAATCATCGCCTTCGGTCGGTAGCAGCCGGATGACTTCATAGGCTCCGGTGGCAGCCGGACGCGACACGTTGCTGGCGGTGAAAAAGACCGTGTCACCCACGACAAATTTGTGCTTCACACCCTGCTCCATCACTCAAAGGATGATGCCGGCCGCAGTTGTCCCGCTGCATGGTCCGGCTGACGCCCGCATGATTGATAGCATGCGAAGGCCTTGTTTGGCCAGCATTTTCAGGTTTGGTGGTGTTGGGATTCTCCATCATTTACATGATGATAGGCTCGAAAACCGGCTTCGGGAATGGGTTCGCGAGGCATTCTTCCGTGCAGAAATACAGCAACACAATCGATGATTGAACTCACTCTGAAACACTCAGCCGAAACACGCGTCCACGCCCTCAGTCCTGCTCGAACCGATCGATCAGCCAAGTCTCGGCAAGCCCCGCCTCTGTCCAGGCCCGGAACGCCGGATGGGCCTCTACCGCGGCCATATAGGCCTGCGCAACGGCGTTCACCTCGATGGCATAGGTCCGGAAGCGGGTGACCACCGGCGCATACATCGCGTCCGCGGCGCTGAACGCTCCGAACAGATACGGCCCACCCTGGCCGAATCGGTTCCGGCACTCGCTCCAGATCTCCTGAATGCGCGCGACGTTGGCTAGCGCATCCTCCGAAAGCGCTTTCGCCCGCACCGGCCGATGCAGGTTCATGCCGCACTCGTTGCGAAGTGCCATAAAGCCGGAATGCATTTCGGCCGAGACCGAACGGGCCAGCGCGCGCGCCGCGCGATCCTTCGGCCAGAATGGCACTTCCGGAAATCGCTCGGCGGCATATTCGATGATCGCCAGCGAATCCCAGACGGTGACATCGCCGTCGATCAGCGTCGGCACCTTCCCGGATGGTGTGAATTCGAGAATGCGCCGCTTGCTGTCTTCGCCAGCGTAGAGCGGGATCACGACCTCATCGAAGGCGACGCCGGCCGCGCGCAACGCGACCCACGGGCGCATCGACCAGGACGAATAGTTCTTGTTGCCGATTACAAGCGTTAGCGACATGGCGGGCTCCGTTGCGGCCGCTGGTATGCCCGCTGCCGTCCTGCCAATCAACCGCCGGCGCGGATCGGCATACGAGCGTCCGAGGCAACAGTGCCGAGCCGACTCAGTGTAGGATCGGCGCATGCATCTGTTCGCGACGGTCGACCTGCTCGCCATCGGCGTCTTCGTTCTCGCCTGGACGGTTTACGCCACCACGCTTGAGCGGACGTCCCATGGCAAAAGCAGCCTCAATTCGCGGATGAATCTCTACCGCGAGGTATGGATGCGCCGGATGCTCGACCGTGAGATGCGCATGGTCGACATGCAGATCATGGCGTCGCTTCAGAACGGCACGGCCTTCTTTGCATCGACGACGCTGCTCGCGATCGGCGGTGCGCTGACGTTGCTCCGGGCGACCGAAGAAATCCTGAATGTCATCGCGACGTTGCCGTTCGGCATCAAGCCAACGCCAGCCTTGTGGGAGATTAAATGCATCGGGCTGGTGCTGATCTTCGTCTACGCATTTTTCAAGTTTGCCTGGTCGTACCGGTTGTTCAACTATGTGTCGATCCTGCTCGGCGCGACCCCCTTTGCCGACAAGCGCGATACCGCCGAAGCGCAGGCGCACGTGATGCGGACGACGCGGCTGTTCGAGAGTGCAGGCCGGCATTTCAATCGCGGACAGCGCGCGTTCTTTTTCGCCCTCGGTTACCTCGGTTGGTTCATCAGCCCTTGGGTCCTGATTGCCACGACGCTGGCAGTCGTGATCGTGATGTGGCGTCGGCAGTTCGCGTCGGACGCCTGGCGAGCGATAACGAACTGACCCAAGCGGTTCTTGCAGTCGCGGCTGTTTTGCTTCAAGTCAGAGCAATGACTCGCACCGAAGCACCCGCCCTTCCCCTGGATCGCGCCATCATCGACGTCTTGACGCAGTCCGGCGGCAAAACACTTAGCGCGCCCGAACTCGCGCAGAAGATCGCTCACGATACCGATTGGCACGGTCTGCTGATGCCAATCCGCCGCGAAGCCATCGTACTCGCGCTGGCAGGACGGCTCGTGATCTACCGCAAGGGGAAGCCTGCGGACCCGAACGATTTTCGTGGCGTCTACCGGTTGGGACTACCGCGCCACGACTGAGCGCGGCCCGGGAAACAGTTCGCTGCTGCGACCCGTCAGCCAGTAGACCACAAGGCCGAGCCATTCGTGGACCGCGGTGTCGACGCGCCAGAGGCCGTCGCTCAGCGTGTAGAACGGCACCCCGGCATCGACCCATCCGCGAGTCCGCCAGTCCACCGGATAAGCCTCGACGTCGAATCCGGCCGCTCGGAAAGCCCCGATCGAACGAGGCATATGAGACGCGGTGGT
>JBEIPX010000471.1:0-2727 GCA_040376815.1 Bradyrhizobiaceae bacterium | reverse complement strand
TAGGCCTCGATGATGTAGGCCGGCGGCGGCAGAATGTCCGCGACCAGATCCTTGCCCATGATGATGCGGTCGTAGAGCGGGCCGCCGACCTTGAGCTGACTGAGCGAGTAAAGACTCGTACCAATGACGGCCGACAGGCTGATTGCCGTAACGATTCCGAACAGAATGATCGAGCGGGAGATGGTGAAATAACGTTTCATCGGGGCTGTCCTTGCAAAATTTGGCGATCGTGCTGGCGGATCTGCCCCCTCCACCTTGGGTGTCACTGTCCCGAAATAGTTCACATGTTTTGGTTAACCACCTATGTATGTTGCCTGACATTCCACTGAACGACACAAGCATTGCGCGCGCCAAAAGCGGCGCACATCGCATGGGTTGTTTATTTTGCTTAAATCGCTTGCTGCCGCTGCCTAAAAGATGTCAGGCCTGCAAGCAAAGCATGTAAGTGCGCTGCTTTACACTCGCGTGATCGAAGATGCTCGCGGAGCATCGCTACGTTTGCGGGAACGTCACCGCCTCGATTCGATTTCCATCATGGTCGGCGACGAAGGCCGCGTAGTACTGCACGCGATCGTGCGGCCGCAGCGCCGGCTTTGATTCGGATACGCCGCCGGCCGCGACAGCCGCCGCATGAAAAGCATCGACTTCGGCGATCGTTCGCGCGCGCAGGCAGATGTGCGCGCCGCTGTCCGGCGACAGCTTCGCCATTCCCGCGCGCAGGTTGAGCCAAAGCTCCGGATAGCTCTTGCCGAAGCCGATCATGCCGGGCCTCTCCACGAGCCTGGTCAGGCCGAGCGGCGCAAGCATGGGTTCGTATAACGAAACAGCACGATCGATGTCGCTGACCGCGAGCGAGATGTGATCGATCATGCTGACCTCCCGCTAAACCTTTTTGCCCCGGACGCGAACTCACACCGGCGCGTTGGATTTCACCAGCTTGTAGACGACCGAATCCATTAGCGCCTGGAACGACGCGTCGATGATGTTCGGCGACACACCGATCGTGGTCCAGCGCTCGCCCGTCTCGTCCTCGCTCTCGATCAGAACCCGCGTCACGGCCTCGGTGCCGCCATTGAGGATACGCACGCGGTAATCGATCAGCCGCAAGCCCTCGATGTATTTCTGGTACTTGCCGAGGTCCTTGCGCAGCGCCACGTCGAGCGCGTTCACCGGGCCGTTGCCCTCGCCCGCCGAGATCAGCGTCTCGCCCGCGACCTCGACCTTAACCACCGCCATCGCGACCGTGATGCGCTTGCCGTTGGCGTTGTAGCGCTGCTCGACGTTCACATCGAACTGCACCACATCGAAGTATTCCGGCACACGGCCGAGCGTGCGCCGCGCCAGGAGATCGAACGAGGCGTTCGCGGACTCATAGGCATAGCCGGCGGCTTCGCGCTCCTTCACCTCTTCGAGCAGGCGGACGAGCTTCGGATCGTCCTTGTCGACCTTGATATTGGCGCGGGCGAGTTCGGCGAGCACGTTCGAGCGCCCGGCCTGATCGGACACCAGCAGCTTCCGGTGGTTGCCGACAACGTCCGGCGCGACATGCTCGTAAGTCGCCGGATCCTTCATGATCGACGACGCATGAATGCCGGTCTTGGTGACGAAGGCGCTTTCGCCGACATAGGGCGCGTGGCGGTTCGGCACGCGATTGAGCATATCATCGAGCGTGCGCGATGCCTGCACCAGCGTCGCGAGCTTGGCTTCCGAGACGCCGATCTCGAACTTGTCGGCGAACTCCGGCTTCAGCTTCAGGGTCGGGATCAGCGAACACAGGTTGGCGTTGCCGCAGCGCTCGCCGAGCCCGTTCAGCGTCCCCTGGATCTGCCGCACGCCGGCGCGCACGGCGGCCAGCGAATTCGCAACTGCCTGCTCGGTGTCGTTATGCGCGTGAATGCCGACATGATCGCCGGGAATGAGCTTGACCACCTCGCCGGCGATCGCCTCGACTTCGTTCGGCATCGAGCCGCCGTTGGTGTCGCACAGCACCACCCACCGTGCGCCCGCATCGTAGGCCGCCTTGGCACAGGCCAGCGCATATTGCGGGTTGGACTTGTAGCCGTCGAAGAAGTGCTCGCAGTCGAGCATCACCTCGAAGCCCTTCGCCTTCGCCGCCGCGACGCTGTCGCGGATCGACGCAAGGTTTTCCTCGTTCGTCGTCTCGAGCGCGACCTTGACGTGATAGTCGTGCGTCTTGGCCACGAAGCAGATCGCATCTGCCTTCGCATCGAGCAACTGCGCCACGCCCGGATCGTTTGAGACCGAGCGCCCTGCCCGCCGCGTCATGCCGAACGCGGTGAAGCGCGCGTGATCGAGCTTCGGTTTCACCGAGAAAAATTCGGTATCCAGCGGATTGGCGCCGGGATAGCCGCCTTCGACATAGTCGACGCCGAGGTCGTCCATCATTTCGGCGATCAGCCGCTTGTCGTGCAGCGTGAAGTCGACGCCGTGCGTCTGCGCGCCGTCGCGCAGCGTGGTGTCGAACAGATAGAGACGCTCTTTCGCGCTCATTGCCGGGTCTCCGGATTGTCGTTGGCGCTTGTCGCCAGAATCTTTTCCATGCGCGTGTTGGTCAGCCACTCGTCGCCGACGGTGATCGTCGAGCGCTGACGGTCGCCGTAGCCGCGCCGTTTGAAAAATTCGTGTGCGATATCGCTGGCATCGACTGTCAGCTTCTTGGCGCCGCGCGCTTCCGCGAGCCGCTCCAGCGCATCGCACAGCGTCGTG
>JBEIPX010000123.1:0-7829 GCA_040376815.1 Bradyrhizobiaceae bacterium | reverse complement strand
TGGCCGCGTGCTGACTGACGCGTGCATCGAGCGTGCCCGCCGCGACCGCGCGCCGGAGATTGCGCTTCACACCAGCGAAATGATGACGGTCGCGCTGCCGATGTATCTGCGCATGGGCTTCGAACGGGTCGCGGACGCACCACCGCTGTTTGGCGTGCCGTATGGGGTCTACGTGAAGCGGCTCGAGGGGCGGAGTAAGGGCTGAACATAGATCAGGCGCGCTTCTTCGGCTTTGCTTTCTGGCTCATATAGGAACGCAAGACAGCGTTCATGCGGCCTTGATAGCCGGTGCCTTGCTTCTTGAAGTAATCGAGTACGTCCGCATCGATCCGGATCGAGATCGCTTTTTTCTTCACCGGCATGACAAGGACGGCATTGGACCAGTCAAGATCGATGGGTACCGCATCAGGGTCGCTGGCGACAGCCTTGGCGATATCCTCATCCGTGAGTTTATCGACCCGAGCCCAGTCGGTTTTACCCTTCCTTCGGTCTCCCCACTTGCGCGTTATGATAATCTCTTTCTTCATTTTTCCTCGCCCGGCGTGCTGAGATGATCCTGATAACGTCGCCTCGGCGCGTGAACGCTACGGCGATAAGCCGTTCTTCGGATAGGCCGATCGCTAACCAGCGTTTCTCCTCGTTGCGATCCGATCTTCGAATAAAGAGGTATCCATAAAAGATTTCAGTTGCTTCATCGAAGCTGATGTCATGCTTCGCAAAGTTCAGCTTTGCTTTTCGATCGTCCCATTCGAACGATTCAGGTGCATGAAATTCAGGGTCCTGATCCGGTTCTGCCATCTGAAGGGCGCCCTAGGCATCGCTTGCAGCATCAGCGGTTCCTTTCATGGCGGCCACAATCGGCCATACAATTGTATATACATGATTTCACGCCCTCGGTCAATTCGAGTATGTGGATAGCCGGGACAAATCATGCCGCTTTCGCGCGGGCCCCGCCCATACCTATATCTATGACCGGTTGGGCCGATGTTCGGCCCTGGACCTCAGAAAATGCGCTTCACGCCCCAGTTTCTCGATGAACTGCGTGCCCGGCTTCCGGTTTCGGAAGTCGTGAGCCGGCGTGTGCAACTGAAGAAGGCCGGGCGCGAGTGGAAAGGCCTGTCGCCGTTCCAGCAGGAGAAGACGCCGTCGTTTTTTGTCAATGATGAGAAGGAGGCTTGGTTCGATTTCTCGTCAGGGAAGAACGGTAACATCTTCGACTTCATCATGCAGACAGAAGGCGCGACGTTCCCTGAAGCGGTCGAGCGCTGCGCTTCGATGGCGGGCGTGCCGCTGCCGGCGGTGACGCCGGATGCCGCGCGGCACGAGCAGCGCCGCAAGACGCTGTACGACGTGATGGACCTCGCCGCGAAGTTCTTCACCGAAACGCTGGCGTCGAAAACCGGCGCGAAGGCCCGCGGCTATCTCTCCGACCGCAGCCTGTCGCCGCAGACGCAGCTTCAGTTCCGCATGGGCTACGCCCCGGCGGATCGCTTCGCGCTGAAGGAACATCTCGGCAAGCTCGGCATTCCGGTCGAGGACATGGTCGAAGCGGGGCTCCTGATCGCCGGCGACGACATCCCCGTGCCGTACGATCGCTTCCGCGATCGCGTGATGTTTCCGATCCTCGACATGCGCGGCCGCGTCATCGCCTTCGGCGGACGTGCGTTGGAGAAAGACGTCCCGGCGAAGTATCTGAACTCGCCGGAAACGCCGCTCTTTCACAAGGGCAACAATCTCTACAATCAGGCGGCGGCGCGCGCGGCCGCGCATGACGGCGCGCCGATCGTCGTCGTCGAGGGTTATGTCGACGTCATCGCCATGGTGACGTCGGGCTTTCCGGCGGCGGTTGCGCCGCTTGGCACCGCGCTGACGGAGGAACAGCTCGCACTGCTCTGGAAGCTCGCGGACGAACCGATCCTCTGCTTCGACGGCGACAAGGCGGGCCAGCGTGCGGCGTATCGTGCGGCGGACATCGCGCTGCCGCTGCTCAGACCCGGAAAAAGTCTTCGCTTTGCGTTGCTGCCGGAAGGGCAGGACCCGGACGATCTGGCGAGGAGTGGCGGACGCGGCGCGATCGAGGAGGTGCTCGGCGCAGCGAAGCCGCTCGCGGAGGTGATCTGGTCGCGCGAGATCGCCGGTGGGAATTTCGCGACGCCGGAACGGCGTGCGGCGCTGGACGCACGCATCAAGGAACTGAGCAACAGCATTCGCGACGAAACCGTGCGTGGTTACTACCGCCGCGATTTGATCGAGCGTCTCAACCGCATGCTCGCGCCGGAGCAGGGCGCTCAGAATTACCAGCGCGGCGCCTACCGCGGCGGCGAATCAGGGCAGCGTTTTCAGGCGGGGCGGCGGCCCGCCGGTCCCGCGCGCGGTGGTGATTTCAGGGGAAAACCCGGCCCTCCGATGGGACTGCGGTCGGCCGGCTCGGGCCCGTATCAGGCCGCGAGCGCCCAGCTCGCCAACAGCCCGATCATGCGCGGCCAGCGCTCGGCGCTCTCCCGCCGCGAGGCGCTGATCCTGCAGTTGCTGATCAATCACCCCTGGCTCCTTCATGAACACCTCGAGGAAATCGCCGCCCTCGAACTCGCCCACCCTGAGGCGCACAAGCTCCGTGCCGCGATCATCGGCGCATTCGCCGGCGATCACCACCATTCGCCCGACCCCGTCGAGCAGAGCGAAAAGATGCGCGCCGATCTCCTGAAGGCCGGATTCTCCGATATTCTTCAACGGGTTGAGAAGGCCATCACCACCAGCGCCGTCTGGGGGGTGAAGCGTGAAGCCGCCATCAGCGATGTTCTGTCGACGTGGCAGCAGCTCGTCGCCTTGCATCGGCAGTGGCATTCCTTACTTAGGGAGCTGAAAGACGCGGAATTGGCCCTTGGCGAAGCCGCGACCGACGCGAATTACGCGTGGTTGCAGGACGTCAAGGCGCGGTTGTCGGGTGTGGACGGGCTGGAAGCGCTGATCGAAGGCTTCGGCGACCAGTCCAGCCGCATCTGACCCCTCCGGGAGCCTTGCAGGACCCGGCCAGAAAGCTTGCGGATCGCCGTTCCGGGAACCGCAAAAAGACTCGCCAAACCGATGGTTTGGCTGCAAAAACAGGGTTAATCGAGGCTTAAGTCCCGCCGGTTACGTTGCGCGGTGGGGCGCCAGCATTGGCGAACCAGTTTCACGGGGTGGCGACGACATCGTGCGCCGCCCTTTCCGCGTCAATCGGGTCCATCCGCATGGATGTTCGATGGCGTGTCCGGACGATTGAACACAGCACGCGCGCCAGCGTTGGCTGCATGGAGTAGTGAATGGCCAGCAAGGCAAAGACAGCGCAAGTCAAAGAGAAAGAGCAGAAGGCCGCCGACGCGCCCGAGAAGGATGCCGCCGAAGCGCCGTCGCCGTTGCTCGATCTCTCCGACGCCGCCGTCAAGAAGATGATCAAGCAGGCCAAGAAGCGCGGCTTCGTGACCTTCGATCAGCTCAACGAAGTCTTGCCGTCCGACACCACCTCGCCCGAGCAGATCGAAGACATCATGGCGATGCTCTCCGAGATGGGCATCAACGTGTCCGAATCCGACGACGCCGAGAGCGAGGACGAGGAGAAGGACGACGGCGACGACGAGACCGATAACGAACTCGTCGAGGTCACCTCCAAGGCCGTCACCGAAACCAAGAAGAGCGAGCCGGGCGAGCGCACCGACGATCCCGTGCGCATGTACCTGCGCGAGATGGGCACCGTCGAACTGCTGTCGCGCGAGGGCGAAATCGCCATCGCCAAGCGCATCGAGGCCGGCCGCGAGGCGATGATCGCAGGGCTCTGCGAAAGCCCGCTGACGTTCCAGGCCATCATCATCTGGCGCGATGAACTGAACGAAGGAAAGATTTTCCTGCGTGACATCATCGATCTCGAGGCCACCTACGCCGGCCCCGACGCCAAGACCAACATGAACCCGGCGATGATCAACGGCGGCGTCGGCCCCGATGGTCAGCCGCTTGCTGAAGGCGCCGCGATCGCCGCGCCGCCGTCGGCGCCGACCGCGCCGACGCCGTTCCGCGCCGCGCCTGCGGCTGCGCCCGGCGGCGACGTCGAGGAGAAGGACCCGGCCGAGTCGGCGGCCGAGTCCGACATGGACGACGACGAGTTCGAGAACCAGATGTCGCTCGCCGCCATCGAGGCCGAACTCAAGCCGAAGGTGGTCGAGACCTTCGACAAGATCGCCAGCGAGTACAAGAAGCTGCGCCGTCTGCAGGAAATCGACATCGCCAACCAGCTGCAGAGCGAAAAACTCTCGCCGCATCAGGACCGCAAGTACAAGAAGCTGAAGGACGAGATCATCGTCGAGGTGAAGTCGCTGCGCCTCAATCAGGCGCGCATCGATTCACTCGTCGAGCAGCTGTACGACATCAACAAGCGCCTCGTGTCGTTCGAGAGCCGGCTCGGCCGCCTCGCCGACAGCCACGGCGTCGGCCGCGAGGACTTCCTGCGCAACTATCAGGGCTCGGAGCTCGATCCGCGCTGGCTCAACCGCGTCTCGAAACTCTCGGCCAAGGGCTGGAAGAATTTCGTCGCCGAGGAAAAGGACCGCATCAAGGACCTGCGCCACGAGATTCAGCAGCTCGCGAGCCTCACCGGCCTCGAGATCGGCGAATTCCGCAAGATCGTGCACAGCGTGCAGAAGGGCGAGCGCGAAGCCCGCCAGGCGAAGAAGGAAATGGTCGAGGCGAACCTCCGCCTCGTGATCTCGATCGCCAAGAAGTACACCAACCGCGGCCTGCAGTTCCTCGATCTCATTCAGGAAGGCAACATCGGCCTGATGAAGGCGGTCGACAAGTTCGAGTATCGCCGCGGCTACAAGTTCTCGACCTACGCCACGTGGTGGATCCGGCAGGCGATCACGCGCTCGATCGCCGACCAGGCGCGCACCATCCGCATTCCGGTGCACATGATCGAGACGATCAACAAGATCGTGCGCACCTCGCGCCAGATGCTCAACGAGATCGGCCGCGAGCCAACGCCGGAGGAGCTCGCCGAAAAGCTGGGCATGCCGCTGGAGAAGGTGCGCAAGGTTCTCAAGATCGCGAAAGAGCCGCTCTCGCTCGAAACGCCGGTCGGCGACGAGGAAGACTCACACCTCGGCGATTTCATCGAGGACAAGAACGCGGTGTTGCCGATCGATGCTGCGATACAGTCGAACCTGCGCGAGACAACGACGCGCGTGCTCGCCTCGCTCACGCCGCGCGAGGAGCGCGTGCTGCGCATGCGCTTCGGCATCGGCATGAACACCGACCACACGCTGGAAGAAGTCGGCCAGCAGTTCTCGGTGACGCGCGAACGTATCCGCCAGATCGAGGCGAAGGCGCTGCGCAAGCTGAAGCATCCGTCGCGGTCGAGGAAGCTGCGGAGTTTTTTGGATAACTAGAGGTTCGTCATCCTGAGGTGCGAGCCGCGTTGCGGCGAGCCTCGATGGATGGATTGGGATTTCAACTCGTCATTGCCGGGCCTGACCCGGCAATCCATCTTTCTTCAGATGATGGAGGTCTGGCACCATGGCTGCGAAAACCCGCCTGATCGAGGTCGATGCAACGACGGCCAACACATTGCAGGACCGGGCAGCGGCCCAAGGCATGTCCGTGTCCGAGCTTGTGGCGGGCATGACGGCGCTCGGCGAAACGCCGGCCTCGGTGTCTGCTTCGGATTTGGCTGAACTCGATCGCGAATGGGCCATGGTCAAGGCAGGTGACGCTACGGTAGCGCACGGTGACGTAGTGCAGTGGCTGAAAACCTGGGGCACGCCCGCCTTCAGGCCATGGCGTGATAGGAATCGGCGTGATCAATGAAGCTGGAATGGTCGCGTTCGGCGCTTGCTGACCTCGACCGCTTTGCTGATTTTCTTCACGACCGGCATCCTCGGCTCGCCCGGATTGTTGCTTCGGAAATTCTGGCCCGAACGCAGATCGTTGCCGACCATCCCCTGCTTGGACGTCCCATCGATGGCCGTCCGGAATTCCGGGAACTGATCCTGCCGGTGCTGAACGCCACGTATATCTTCCGATATGCCTTTGACGGCGAGCGTCTGGTGATGTTGCGGGTCTTTCATGGCCGCGAGGATCGCGCGTAACGTCGGTGATGTGGACCGGCTAAGCTGCCTTACGCGCAGAGCCGTTGGAGAAGATCGATGGGCTCGATGTTGAACAAGGTCGTTGAGATTTCGGCCATCCAGCCGTTTGCACTGAAGGTGCGTTTCAGCGACGGCGCGGCCGGTCTGCATGATTGCACAGCGCTGGTCGCTTCAGCGGGTGAGATGGTTGCGCCGCTGCACGATCCGGATTTTTTCGCGCGCGTCACGCTCGAATACGGCGCGCCGACATGGCCGAACGGATACGACATGTGCCCGGACTGGCTTCGCATGGAAATGGAGAAGGCCAGAGAACTCACCGGCGTTGCGGCGGAATAGTTCGCATATAACTGCGGGGCTGCATTTGGGCATCTACGGCATTATCGAGCATCGCTATTGTGAGCCAGTTGCTGAGGCTCTAGCGTGCGATTCGGATTTCGCCAAATTCTTCATGACGCGCGCCGGACAGGCTGATTGGGCAGACTCGTTTATTTGTCTGAAAGACGAGCAGGCTGGACTACGTACTAGCGGCGATTATTGGTGGAAGAATATTTTCTGTCATGAATCGCGCTGTGTGTGTCCAAACCTGCGGGGTCGCGAGATCGACATTCTAGCGGTATTCGAACGTCGAGATGGCAATCGGCTTGGAATGCACATTGAGTGCAAGCAGCCGACAGACAGATTTTCTGCGGGCCAAGCAGCGCGGTATCGTGAAAGACTATTGTGCTGGACAATAGACGGAAAGGGTCCGCGGACAATCCCGAAACATCATTCTGCCGTTGCGATTTTGATATGTGATCGTGCCAACCGTCACGCGGTTGACGATCTTTCGCAATTTGATGCGATCATTTTCTTCGATGAGATTTCAGCCCGGTTGGCGAATTATCCGAGTTCGGCAGCGTAAATACTGGCTCACCCCTCGCCCAAAAATCCCCGCAACCTCTGCGCCACAACCTTCGCCGTCGCCTTGTCGAGCCGTCCGGTGCGGCGGTCGATCCGTGCGGGTTCGATGCAGGCGATCTTTGCCGGGCGCACCACCGAGGCCGCGGGCAATCCCGCGCGTTTGAGATCGGCGATTGCGACATCGCTCGGCCAGGCTTCGTTTTCGGCGCTGGTGATCATCGCGACCCAGATCAAGCCATGCGTTGCGAGCTTGCGGTTGGAGATGACGAGGGCAGGGCGGCGTTTCTCGGCGAGACGATCGGCATACGGGAACGGCACCACCACGATGTCGAACGGATCGAAGCGTGCCAGTGTTTCTTTCGTCATGGCCGGGCATAGCCGTTCGCAGAACGGCGTTCTAAAGAACGCCTATGCCTGCCACTCACGTATTCCTCGTGGAGACTCACCAAAGACGTGGTTGCCCGCGACAAGCGCGGACATGACGCTGAGGGTCTGTTGCCCTCACAAATTCCCATAGGCCTTCTCGTCCGCCTCGCTCGACCATTCAGAGAATGCCGCGAACGGATCGTCCGCTTCGGTCGCGGGCGCCTTGTCGAGCAGCACGCCAGCTTCGGTGACGCGGTAGCGCAACGTATCGCCGGCCTTGAGGTTGAGCCGTTCGCGCACCTCGCGCGGAATCACGGTCTGGCTTTTGACCGAGACCTTGGAGAAAGCGGAAGGCGTGCGGTTCTGGCGGTTCATGATGGAAATATAACTTACCGGCTTACGCCTTACAACGTGCCCTTTGCATGTGGGTGCAGCAATATCCCTCCTCAT
>JBEIPX010000274.1:0-4756 GCA_040376815.1 Bradyrhizobiaceae bacterium | reverse complement strand
TCCTCGATCTCGACGCCAAAAAGGCCGAAGCGATGATCAATCCGCTGCTCGATGCACCCGCCGGCAGCGTGTCGATCCGCGAAAAACTGCGGGCATTCGCCGAAGCTGAGGGATTGGCGCTTTAGAGCATGATCCCGAAAAGTGGATACCGGTTTTCGGTTTAGACCATGCTCAGTTAGAAACTACCGGGTTGCACTGCATCCGCCCGCTGAATCAGTTCCGAGATATTTTCCCCATGCTGCCCGAAGCCAAACTCGAATCTCTCCTCGCGCATCACGCATCGCTCGAAGCGCAGCTGCTCGGCAAGATCGAGGCCGATGCCTACGTCAAGGCGACACGAGAACTTGCCGAGATCACGCCGGTGGTGGACGCGGTGAAAGCGTGGCGCGCGGTCACCGCCGAGATCAGGGACATTGCGGCGCTGATCGACGATCCGTCGACCGATCCGGACATGCGTGCCATGGCCGAGGCCGAAAAGCCCGAGCTCGAGGCCCGCGAAGCGGAACTCGCACAAAATATCCGCATCGCGCTACTGCCGAAAGACGCGATGGACGAGCGCAGCGTCGTGCTGGAAATCCGCGCCGGCACCGGCGGCGATGAAGCCTCGCTGTTCGCGGGCGATCTGTTTCGCATGTACGAGCGCTTCGCCTCGCTTCAGGGCTGGAAGGTCGAAGTCGTCTCAGCGAGCGACGGCACCATGGGCGGCTACAAGGAAATCGTCGCCGATATTCAAGGCCGCGGCGCTTTCGCCAAACTGAAGTTCGAATCCGGCGTGCATCGCGTTCAGCGCGTGCCGGATACGGAGGCATCCGGCCGCATCCACACCTCGGCCGCCACTGTTGCTGTGCTGCCGGAGGTCGAGGAGGTCGATGTCGCGATCAGGAATGACGATCTGCGGATCGAAACCATGCGCGCAGGCGGCGCGGGCGGCCAGCACGTCAACAAGACCGAGTCGGCGATCCGCATCACGCATATGCCGACCGGCATCGTCGTCATGATGCAGGACAGCCGCTCGCAGCACAAAAACCGCGCGTCGGCGATGAACATCCTGCGCGCCCGCATCTACGATGCCGAGCGGCAGAAGCGCGACGCGGAACGCTCCGCCGAGCGACGGGGCCAGGTCGGCTCGGGCGACCGTTCCGAGCGCATCCGCACCTACAACTTCCCGCAGGGCCGCGTGACCGATCACCGCATCAACCTGACGCTCTACAAGCTGCCGCAGGTGATCGCCGGCGATGCACTCGGCGAACTGGTGGACGCGCTGACCACCGAACATCAGGCGGCATTGCTTGCCGCCGCCGGCAACGCGTGACCTCGCCACACACAACCGTCGGCGACACGCGGCGCACCCTCGCCGCCCGCTTCAAGGCTGCCGGCATCGACAATCCCGATCTCGACGCGCGGCTCCTGGTTAGCGCCGCAACCGGCCTCGATCTCACGCGGCTGATCGTCGAAACCGGGCGCGCGCTCACAGCCAATGAGGCGAAGACGCTCGACGCATTCGCGGAACGGCGCATTGCCGGCGAGCCGATTGCGCGAATTCTGGGCGAGCAGGAATTCTGGGGGCTGCGATTGTCGCTCGCACCTGCGACGCTGATCCCGCGTCCCGACACCGAGACGGTTGTCGAAGCCGCGCTCGACTGCGTTCGCGCGATGCGGATCGATGGCAAACGCTATCGCGTCGCCGATCTCGGGACCGGCTCCGGCGCGATTCTGCTGGCACTGCTCACGGAGCTGCCGAACGCCACGGGTATCGGTACTGACTTGAGCGAGGAAACGCTGGCGATCGCGCGCGCCAATGCCGAACGCCACGGCCTCACCGATCGCGCAGCATTCGTTGCCAGCGATTACGCGTCTGCGCTTGAGGGTCCGTTCGATCTCGTCGTGTCGAACCCGCCCTACATCCGCTCCGCCGATATCGCCTCCCTCGCCGTCGAAGTGCGCGCGCACGATCCGCATCTGGCGCTCGACGGCGGCACCGACGGCCTCGATGCCTACCGCACCATCACGCGCCAGGCCGCCGGCATCCTAAAACCCGGCGGCGCGCTCGTTGTCGAAATCGGCATCGGCCAGGAAGGCGATGTGACCCAGCTGATGACCGCTGCGGGACTGATTCTGGCCGGTCCCGGAAGGGCGGATTTGGCCGGAATCACGCGCGCCGTCACAGGCTGCAAACCCGGCACCTGACGGCCTCAATTCACGAGCTCCGGCTGCACAAAAGCGTCATGTTCGGAGGTCTGCTAAAAAGCTGATTCTGCTGGAAGTCTGGCGAATCGGCCGACGCCGCCAAAAGCCGGCCTCAAGGCCGTTCATCAAGGTTCCAAGCAACAAAAAAACCTCTTGGAATATCCCCCCGGAGCTATTACGTTCCGGCCACAGCATCGGTCAGGAACCTGGCGCCGCAGATATTTGCGGGTAATAGCCAGAGGCGTCAGGGGCGCACGATCCGGCCGGTCAAAGGTTCCTGAAGAGCAGGTTATGGCGGGCGCGACGGCTGCGCAGCCGGGACCGCAAAGCGAACGAAAGCCTGATATTGCGATCGTCAGCTCAAGATCGAGACGTTGAGCTTGTTCCGGCAAGTTGAATGATGCTGCCCGGCGCGCTTTGCGCTGCGCATCGTTCATCCCGGATCATGGCGGCTTCCGTCGCCACGACAGACATTCGGCAACGCCGCCGGCTTACGAACGCGACAGCGTACAGATGACAACGTGCAGAATGACGGCGTGCGGTATCAGGGCTCAGGGGAACAAGCCAAATTTGGGCAGGCGACTTCAACGACGCGCGTAACGACCACTTGAAAATTGCAGGCGTGACGGCCGTCGCCGCCACGACGCTTAACGGCAAATGGGTTTGTCAAAAAGGCAAGACATGAGAAACGGTCAGAATAACAAGCGGATGCGGAATAACCGGAACAACAATACCAACAACAACAACAATAATCACCGGCGCGGCCAGAACCCGATGACCCGGGTATTCGATTCGAACGGCCCCGATATCAAGATCCGCGGCACGGCCTCTCATGTTGCGGAGAAGTATGTGCAGCTCGCGCGCGATGCGCGCTCGTCGGGCGATCCGGTCGCCGCCGAGAACTACTATCAGCACGCCGAACACTATTTCCGTCTGATCGCCGCCGCGCAGGAACAGTTCCGGCAGAATCAGCAACAGCCGCGTACGGATCAGACGAGCGACACTGTCGAATCGCAGGACGAGGCCGAGACGGACGGCTATTCGAACTTCGGACAGGAGCCCGGCTTCGCTCCGCAACAGCAGCAGCCGCAACAGCCCTATCCGCCGCGCGAACAACGCGCCGAGCAGCCGTATCAGCCGCGTGAGCAACATCGCGATCAGAACCGCGAGCATCAGCGCCCGCAACCGCAGAATCAGCCGCAGCCGGTGATCCAGCACAACGACACCGGCGGTGATGTCGATCGCCTGCCCTCGTTCATCACTGGCGGCGCGCAGCCGAACGGCAACAGCATCGAAGCCGGCGCGCACCAGGGCGGCGAACGCCCCGACCGTTTCCCGCGCCGCCGCCGCCGTCCGGGCCCGCGCAGTGACGGCCCGCAGATACAGGATGTCGGCGGCGAGTAAGTTCGCCGCCATCGCTTCGGTTTATCCGGCCAGAGCCCGGCTTTGATGGAATCAAAGCCGGGCTCTGGCTTTTTGTTTGACACGTTTTCTTTACGCGAAGCGGTGTCCGTTTCGCTTCATGAGACAGGCGCCGTTACAGATTCGCTACAGCATCCGTGTCGCGGCGAATCGATGACGGCACCAGCACCGGCTCCAGTCCCGGAACAAGTCGCGTGTGCTCACGGCGTGCCGCGATCGCGCGATAGACCTGCTTCGTCGCCTCGACGATATGCACGCCCGCGAACGGCAGCGACATCGCCTCGCCGACCCGCTCCCATGCCATCGCCGACCGCAGCAGCCATCCGCTCTTCAGCGGCGGCACGAACAATGCTTCGTCCCATGCCGACGGTGTGAACCATGTCTGCCGCAGCAACTGCGTGATCTGCGACCGCGAATACGGCCGTCCGTGTCCGAATGGCGTGGAGTCGGTACGCGTCCACACACCGCGGCGATTCGGGATGACGGCAATCATGCGGCCGGACGGCGCGAGCACGCGCCAGACCTCGCGCAACAGATTCTCCGGATCGGTCGACATCTCCAGCGCATGCACGAGCAGAATGCGATCGGCGGCCGCATCCGGCAGCGGCAACGAGAACTGATCGACCAGCGTCGCCAGCGTCGGCCGCGCCGTCGGCCACTTCAGCACGCCCTGCGCGGCGGGCATCAGAGCGATGCAGCGCTCGGCATCTTCGCGAAACAGCCCGAGATAGGGCGTCGGATAGCCGAGACCGAACACACGCAAGCCCTGTGCATCGGGCCAGCGCGCATGAATGCCGCGATTGATCAGTCGCCGCGCGACCACGCCGAGCGGCTGCGAATAGAAATTGCGCAGGTCGATTACGTCGATTGTCATCGACCCCGAATATAGCACAGATTGGTCATGCGGGATGTCCGCAAAATCCTTGCGGGCGCGTGAGCCATGACCGCTCGCAGTCAACCTTAATGTCGCACTTCGTTGGTCCGGCAGGTTGTGCTAAACGGGCGAAACAAGAAGCCGATACGACACGATACGGAGACGACATGCCCGCCGAGATTCGCCTGTTCAATTGCCTGTCCGATAATTTCGGCTACCTGATCCACGATCCGGCCAGCAAGGCGACGGCGTCAATCGATGCCCCGGAAGCGG
>JBEIPX010000225.1:0-5610 GCA_040376815.1 Bradyrhizobiaceae bacterium | reverse complement strand
TCTCTTCTTCAAGATCTTCGAACGATGCCTTGGGCGATGCGTGGGGCGGCGCGACGGGCGGCGCCGACGATGTCTCGGCTGGCGCGTCGACTTTCACTTCAGGAGCGCGGGCGGGGCGCACAGCCGGCGCGTCCGGCGCAACCGGAGGCGAGGGGCGCGGATCGCGGCCGGGCTGACGCAAGGCAGCCTCGAGACGCTGCGCCATTTCGGCGAGATTCTGATCGGCCGACGATGCAGCAGGTGCGGCGACGGCAGGTGCAGCCGGCGCCAGCGGTGCTGCGACCGGGCGCTCAGCGCGAACGGGCGGTGCCTTCGGCGGCTCGGGGCGTGCCGCGCGCGGCATCATCGGTTCGCTGCGAACCGGGCGCACCGGCGGCTCGGGGCGAAGTTCGGGTGCAGGACGAAGCATGGGTTCTGGACGTGACTCTTGACGTGACATGGGCTCGGGCGCGAAGCCGCCCAAGTCACCGCGCATGTCACCGCGCATGTCACCGCGGTCGCTGCCGCGATCGACCGGGCGCTCGCGGCGTTCCGGCATGGCCGGCGATCGGCGGGCTTCCTCGACGAACGACGGGCGCGCCGAACGCGGCGGCGGTTCCGGCAACTGAGGTTCGTTGTAGTCGAGGCTTTCGGGGCGCGGGGGCTCGTTCTCGGCCCAGCTGGCCGGATCGGGCAGGCTCGGCGAGCGCGCTGTCTCGCGCGCCGGCAGGGCGCGAACGATGTTCGGCTCGACGACGACGTCGGTCGGACCGCCGATCATCAGCAGATGTTCGACGTTGTCGCGGCGGACCAGTACCAGACGGCGGCGGCCATCGACGGCGGTCGCGTCGATCACGGCGAGGCGCGGCAGCCGGCCGCCCTTGGCGGTGGCGCCCAGCCTGTTACCGGCGAAACGCCGCACGAGCCATGCCGCCGCGCCGATCAGCACGAGCACGACGACCATCGCAAAGAAAAAACCAAGTGCTGACTGCATGCCTTGTCCCCGGCAACGGGCGCGATCTCCGGTTCCGGATTCGCGCCCTCTCATGTTGAAGAATACTACAACCGTCCGTGAACGGTGAAGTTTTGCCTCGATTTGTTAACGGCGCAGGATCGCGCTTCGATCCCGATGCCGCTGCCCGCACCCATCCGCGCCCTTAGTATCCCAGGAATCAGCGAAGCCCAAACAGCAAGTGTTCCGATCGGCCGGTTATTCCCAATGTTTTCAATATCTTCCGAGAGGCTCGAAAATCTTAACCGGCCATTAACCATACACGCGGCAAATTCTGCCTAGTTCGGGCTGCATCGCGCAGCCGAGGGCGGAGGCACAAGCGATGGCGATCACCGATCTTCCGGGCCTTTCGGCGCTCAAGACGCGAATGCAATGGCATCAGGAACGCCAGCGGGTGCTGGCGAACAACGTCGCCAACTCCGACACGCCCAATTTCAGGCCGCGCGATCTGGTCGAACCGAAGTTCGATCGCCGCGGCAACAGCGTCGATCAGGCGATGAGCTCGGTGCAGGTCGCACGCACCAACGTCAATCACATCTCGGGATCGGGCGCGGCCGAAAATTTCGGCAAGAACCAGAAGGCCGGATACGAAACGCGCCCCGCCGGCAACTCCGTCAATCTCGAAGAAGAGATGATGAAGTCCTCCGCCAACCAGATGGACTACGCCGCCGCGACCTCGCTCTACAGCCGCAGCCTCGGTCTGTTGAAGACCGCGACCGGGCGGCGCTGAGCACGCTTTTCAGGAGGCTGATGCATGGCCAATCATATTTCAGACTTCGCGCGCTCGATCGGGATCGCGACCTCCGGCCTCAAGGCGCAGGCCGGCCGCATGCGCATCATCTCGGAAAACATCGCCAACGCCGACTCGACCGCGAGGACGCCGGGCGGCGATCCGTATCGCCGCAAGGTGCCGACGTTCTCGACGGAACTGGATCGCAACCTCGACGCGCGCGTCGTCGCGCTCGGCCGCGTGCGGCAGGACCAGTCGGCGTTCCGCGTCCGCAACGATCCGAGCAATCCCGCCGCCGACGCCAACGGCAATGTCAAATTGCCGAACGTCAACTCGGTGGTCGAAATGAGCGACCTGCGCGAAGCGCAGCGATCCTACGAAGCCAATCTCAATATCATCGGCGCCACGCGCCGGATGATCCAGCGCACGCTCGACATTCTCAAGGCCTGATCCGGAGACCTGATCCATGGCATCGCCGACAATTGCAGCCAACGCCTACGCCAAACTCGCAAAAATGGCCGACCCGACCGCCGCCGCGAAAAGCGGCCCGGGCGGTCCGTCGTTCAGCTCCGTGCTGAAGGACGCGCTCGGCAGCGTCGCGGACGCGGGACGCAAATCCGACGCACAGTCGGTCGCGCTCGCATCCGGCAAGGCCAACGTGATGGACGTGGTGACGGCGGTCGCCGAAACCGACGTCGCGATCTCGACGCTGGCGTCGGTGCGCGACCGCGTCATCCAGTCCTACGAAGACATCATGCGGATGCCGATCTGATCGTCATTGCGAGCGCAGCGAAGCAATCCAGCTGCATATGGACTGATTGGATTGCTTCGTCGCTTCGCTCCTCGCAATGACGGTGCAAGCGTTTTCGAGTTCCAGAGGAGTGTGAAGTGACCGGTCCTGAAACCCTCGACGTCGCGCGTGACGCGATCTGGACCATCGTCATCGTGTCCGCGCCGCTGATGGTGGTCGGGCTTGTGGTCGGTGTCGCCATCTCGCTCGTGCAGGCGCTGACGCAAATCCAGGAACAGACGCTGGTGTTCGTGCCGAAGATCATCGCCATGTTCCTGACGATGCTGATCGCGCTGCCGTTCATGGCCGACGCGCTGCAGGGCCAGATGATGAGGATTTCATCGCGAATCATCGGGGGGTAGGGCGCGAGGCGCGAATTTGGCATTCGCGATGACGGTACAGCAAATGACAATTGCGAATGCCAAATCCAAAGGGTCTCGCGAATCTACTATGCTGTTGGTCCCGTTGATATCAACATTCGCCAAAGCGGTCGCGGGGATGGTGAGCGAATGTTGAAATCGGACCAACAGGCCCATCATGCGCTTCGATGTTTCCCTGCTTCCCGCACTCGCCGCCGCCTTCATGCTGACGTTCGCCCGCATCGGCGCGATGGTGATGCTGATGCCGGGTCTTGGCGAACTGAGCGTGCCGGTGCGCGTCAAGCTGGCGATCGCGCTCGCGCTGACCTTGATCATCCTGCCGCTGCATCGCACCGCCTATCAGGTCGACATGACGTCGATGACGCCGCTCGTGGTGCTGATGGTGCACGAAATCCTGATCGGTCTCGTGCTCGGCGCGACCGCGCGGGTGGCGCTGTCGGCGCTGTCGGTCGCGGGCTCGGTGATCGCCCAGCAGCTCGGCCTCGGCTTCGTCACCGCCATCGATCCGTCGCAGGGCCAGCAGGGCGCGCTGATCGGCAACTTCCTGACCATCCTCGCGCTGACGCTGCTGTTCGCGACCGACATGCACTACCTCATCATCGCGGCGCTGAACGAGAGCTATCGCATCTTCACGCCGGGCGAGTTTCTCGCGACCGGCGATGTCGCGGCGCTGGCGACCAAGACGTTTGCGCTCGCGTTCAAGATCGGCGTCCAGCTCGCGGCGCCGTTTCTCGTGTTCGGCCTCGTCTTCAACATCGGCCTCGGCGTGCTCGCGCGCATGATGCCGCAGATGCAGGTCTACTTCGTCGGCGTCCCGCTTTCGATCGTCATCGGCTTCCTGATCTTCGCCATCGTGATCGTGGCCATGATGGGCACGTATCTCGACTACTTCGGCGGCGTCATGCACCAGCTCATCCCACCGGTGAAGTGAGGCGCGACGCACATGGCCGATGAAGGCGACGACAGCGAGAAGACAGAAGACCCGACCCAAAAACGCATGGACGACGCGCTCGAGAAGGGCGACGTCGTCAAAAGCCAGGAGGTCAACACCTGGTTCGTGATGGCGGGAGCGACGCTGATCCTCGCGATCTTCTCGGGCTCGATCGGCACGAACCTGCAGACGCCGCTGAAGAACATTCTCGCCAACGCGCATATGATCCGCGTCAACGGCCCGGACCTGATCCGGCTGCTCGGCTCGATCGAGATGTTCCTGATGATCGCGCTCGGCGTGCCGCTCGGGCTGCTGATGCTGGCGGCGATCGCCGGCAACATCGTGCAGCACCGCTTCGTCTGGTCGGCGGAACAGCTGAAGCCGAAGGCGAGCAAGATCTCGCCGCTCGCGGGCTTCAAGCGGGTGTTCGGCAAGCAGGCGGCCGCGAATTTCCTGAAAGGTCTGGTCAAGATCGTCGTGCTCGGCGCGGTGATGACGGCGCTGCTCTGGCCGGAACGGCATCGCCTCGAGGCGATGGTCCGTTTCGATCCGGCGGCGGTGATGGGCGCGACGCTGACGCTGACGCTTCAGCTGCTCGGCGCGGTGGTGGCGATGCTCGCGCTGGTCGCGATCGCCGACTACCTGTTCCAGTACCGGCAGTGGTACGAGAAGCTGAAAATGTCGGTTCAGGAGATGAAGGAGGAATTCAAGCAGACCGAAGGCGATCCGCACATCAAGGGCAAGCTGCGCCAGATGCGCCAGCAGCGCGCGAAGAAGCGCATGATGGCCGCGGTGCCCAGCGCTTCCGTCATCATCACCAACCCGACCCACTATTCGGTGGCTTTGAAATACGACCGCGGCATGCCGGCGCCGATCTGCGTCGCCAAGGGCGTCGATGTGGCCGCTCTGCGCATCCGGGAGGTCGCCAAGAAGCACGACATTCCGATCGTCGAGAACGTGCCGCTGGCGCGCGCGCTCTATGCCACCGTCGACGCCGACGACGAAATCCCGGTCGAGCACTACCATGCAGTCGCAGAAGTGATCGGCTACGTCATGAAGCTGAAGCGGGCGGTTGGCCGCTAGTTTTTTGTTTTGACGCGTTTTCTTCACGCGAACCGGTATCCACTTCGCTCGAAAACGCTCTGAACGATGCGGAATAAGCCGGATAATGACGGTTCTGGGCGATGCCGGGCTTGCGCTGGATGGTCCGATTCAGGCACTCAGGGAGGGTTGCCGGACGCCGCGTTGACGCGAATTCGGCAAAGTTGAAAGTCACAGTTCAGCGTTACGGGTTCAGCGTCAAAAAACTCATACCTTCAATCGGCTGTACGACCGTTCGATGACCACCGACAAAGCGAGAGACCTGGCCGCCGCCGCGATCGCCGCGCACGATCCGCCGCAGCGGAGCGGAAGCATTCTGCTGGTGGTTGCAGTCGCGGTCGCTATCGTCGCCGCCGCCGTGCTGTTCATGACGCTCGGCCGTGTGCAGGCGCAACCCTATGTGCTCGGCCTCCTGGCGCTGCTCGCCATGGTCGGGCTGTTCTCGCTGTTCGCGTTCGCCGCCGGCATCATCCGCCTTGCGGATCGCGCGGCGGAGGATCCGATCGCGCGCCCGGTCGTCGATCATGCCTTCGACGGCCTCGCCGTCACTGATGCGCAGGGGCACGTGGTCTATGCCAACGCGGCCTATCTCACGCTGACCGGCGCGGACGGCATCCATGACGTGCGCCCGGTGGAACGGGTGTTCATCGGCAATCCGGACGTATCTGAAGCGGTGTTCCGGCTGCT
>JBEIPX010000219.1:0-5702 GCA_040376815.1 Bradyrhizobiaceae bacterium | reverse complement strand
GTACTGCCCCTTGGCGCGATATGCGTTGCCGCGAACGAGGTAAGCGGTGCTGTAATTCGGATCGCGCCGCAACGCTTCGGTGTAATCCGCAATCGCTCGATCGTAGTCACGCTTCTTGAGATAGCCATGCCCACGAAACACGTAGGCATTGATGTATCTCGGTTCCAGCCTCAGACCTTCGGAGTAATCCGCAATGGCAAGGTCTTGTTCGCCCTTGTTGGCGTAGTTCGCTGCGCGGCTGAAATAAGCTGAGGCGTTCTTCGGATCGACACGCAGCGCGTCCGTCATGTCGGCAATTGCCCGGTCATACTCGCGTTTCGAACCGTAAGCGGTGCCGCGAACGACGTATGCCCTCGACCGTTCTGCAGCAGTTTCCTTCGTTCCGCGCGCCAGAACCTCGGTGCATCCGGAAATCGTTTTGTCGTATTCGAGCGAGCTCGGCGTACATGCCAACCACGCTGGATCCGGGGCCGCGGGTGCGGACGGCGCGGATTGAACTGATGGCTGCGTCTGCGCGACCGCAGCAGGCGCTTGCGGCGAAACCTGCGGCGCTGGAGCGACGGTCGCCGCGCTTGGTCCCGATGTCTGAACTTGCCCCATCGGAGTTTGTGACTGCAACCCCGCGAGCTGGGCCTTGAGGGTTTCGCGAATTCCCTGGTCGTCCCCTTCGACTACCGGAAGCGCCATTCCTGCGTTGAAGTCCTGAAGGGCCTGACCGATGTCCCCGCGCTGAGAAAACACAGCACCACGATGGCTGTAGAGAGAGGCAAGTTTTCGATTGAGAATAGCCTTGTTGAGATCAGCCAATGCGGCGTCGAGATTTCCCTTTCTGCGATGCGCTTTACCTCGATCGGCATGGGCCAGCCAATTATTTGGCTGGAGACGAATGACCACGTCAAAATCAGATATTGCGCGGTCGAGTTCGCCTTTTGCGGCAAGGCTGGCACCTCGCATGTAGTGTAAATCCGCTCGATTTCTGGCTGAAGCGCCGCCGCGATCGATCAGCCGCGTGCAGGCGCTGATCGCCTTGTCCGGCTCCACGCCAGCACAGACAGTACGGTCATCTGCTCGCACGGAGCCTGCCACGAGCAAGGCTGCCACAACTGTTGCGACGAAAACGCTGCGAGTTCCAAGCCGAGTTCCAAGCCGGGTTCCAAGCAACGGCACGCTGGTTTTCACGCTCACGCGCTCCTCACCGTCCCGCCGTCACCGTGGTGTTGACGATCTGCACCCGGCGGTTGGCGCCGGAGAGCGGATCGTGCGGAGCCTTGAGCTGCTCCTTGCCGAAGCCGGTGGCGATCAGCGTATCGGGGGCGATCCTGTACTGCTCGATCAGCGTGCGGCGCACGGCCTGCGCGCGGCGCTGCGAGAGACCCTGGTTGTATTCGGGGCTGCCGGCGGCGTCGGTATGGCCGTTGATCAGGAACACCGTGCCCTTGAATTCGGCCTGCGCGAGCGCGTTGCCGAGCTGGATCAGCGCCGGCACCGCCTTCGGTCCGACGATGTCGGAGTTGTAGTCGAACAGGATTTCGAGATCGATCGCCGGCTTGTCCTTGGCGATCGCCGCGATCTCGACGCGCTCTTCCTGCGTCGGCGCGCCGACCGGCTCGATCGAGATCGAGCGTGTGCGCAGCCGGTTGATGAACTGCTTCTCGGCTTCGGCTTTAGGATTGGCAGGCTGCACGCCGAGGCTGCGGGTGAGCCCCGCCGCGGGCGTCTTCGGCTGGAGCGCGCGGGTGATGTCGCCGGTGCTCTGCGCAACCGCGGGGGTTGCGAAGGCTACGGCAACGAGCGCTGCACATGCGGTAAGCAGCCGGAAACCCGGTATCGAAAGCTGACGTATCATGACAATTTCCCCTCTCAAATTCGTCCCGGGGACAGCGATCGCATGGCTGCATGCAACAGCCCCACCGCATGTCCCGTTTACAAGTCCTGTCTAATACAAGTCCTGTCTAATAGTCTCGTCCCGGCCGCGGGCCGTTCAGCGGCTGACCGGTTGCCCGCAACAAGAAAACGTGAAGCATCCTACATGCTCACTGCGGCCGCGAACAGCTTCACCGATGAGGGACGTGCGGATCGCACTGCGCCGTGTGCGTACAATTGCACAAATGAAAGACCCGCCCGGGGGGACAACCGGGCGGGTCCAAACCGTATCGGCGCAGGGGTGGATG
Source organism: Bradyrhizobiaceae bacterium (assembly GCA_040376815.1). Lineage (GTDB taxonomy): Bacteria > Pseudomonadota > Alphaproteobacteria > Rhizobiales > Xanthobacteraceae > SG-bin9. The sequence goes on along the minus strand of JBEIPX010000219.1, from coordinate 3,531 downwards.
GGCGCTGGCACCGGACACGGCAAAGGAAGGTTTCCCTTCCACACTGAGTAGTCGCGGGCGCCGGGGGAAACGTTCAAACCGCCATTAAGCTTTTTTAGCTTTTTGTGCCCGGCTTGGTTGCAGTGCCGCAAACAGGCGCGCGCAAGCCCACCGCTGCGCACGGTCCGGCTACTTCTCCTTAAAAAATCAGCGGGTTGCCGACGGTTCGGCCTTGTCGCCGGCCGGACGGTCCGCGGCGGTTGCGACTGTCGCCGAGGCGGCCGCCACGGCGCTGAACGCATCGGCCTTGCCGGCGCCGAACTGATCGTCGCGGCCGGGCGGTCCGAGGTCCTGCGCGGTGCGCGTCAGAACGTCACGGATATCCGACGGCTTCAGTGCGGGGTTGCGTTCGATCAGGAGCGCCGCGAGGCCGCTGACATAGGCGGCGGCAAACGACGTGCCGGACGTCACCTGATACTTGCCATCCGGCGACGGCAGCAGCACGTCGGCGCCGGGCGCGGACACGGCGATGTGCCTGCCGCGATTCGACGCGGCAAACAGTTTGTCGGAGGCATCCGTCGCGCTGACCGCGATGACGTTCTTGTCGGCCGCCGGATAGAGCGGCGGCGATTTCGGCCCGGCGTTGCCGCTCGCGGCGATCAGCACGATGCCGCGATCGTTCAGCACGGCGAGGCTGCGTTCGATCAGGACGTCACGCGGACCGGCGAAGCTCATGTTGATGATCTTCGCGCCGCGCGCGGCCGCAAATTCGAGGCTCTTGAGAATGATGAAGGACGTGCTTTCGGCGCCGCTCGTGGCGTTGCCGAACGCGCGGATCGCAAGAATGCGGGCCGACGGCGCGGCGCCCATCAGGCGATCGTGCGCGGCGATCGCGCCCGCGATCCCGGTGCCGTGCGCGTGCGACATCGGCGTGCCGCCGAGCGGATCGAACGAGGCAGCGACGACGCCGGCAAGTTCGGGATGCGCCGCGTCGATGCCTGAATCGATCACCGCGATCATGACGTCGGAGCCCTTGGCGAGCGTGTGCGCTTCCACCAGACGGAGCTTCGTAACGGCATACTGCTCGCTCGACGGCGCTGCCTGTTGCAGGGCGAAGCGGAAGTTCGGATGTGCCGACTGCACGCCGCCGCCCGACAGGACCTGGCGAATGACGGTTTCGACCGAGCGGTTGTCGTTGATGCGCCAGCGGAACATGCGGCTGCCGATCAGCGGGAACTCCTGCGACTCGACGCGCGTCAGCCGGTGACGTTGCGCCAGCGCCTCGATCTGCGCATCGGTCGGATTGCCGGTGAGCTCGAGGATGACCTCCTTCGGCAAGTAGGTGTTACGGCCAGCAGCCGCGACACCGCGCGGCGCAGGATTTGTCGTGCGCGGCTGACCGCCATCCGGCGTCAGTTTCGCGGCCTTCGGTTTCGGACGGCGCCGCGGCGGCTCGTCGTACTCCTCGCTGTAGGTCACGTTCGGCGAGTAACGCACCGTCGGCATCATCGGCCGGATCGTCGGCGTCACCACGCGCGGACCGACGTTGATGTTCGGCGCGATGTTGGGCGTGACGCGCGGGCCGACGTTCACGTTGATGTTCGGCCCGCGGCTCATGTACTGGGCGGACGCGGGGGGCACGGCGATTGTCAGCGCCACGCTCGCGGCAAGAACCGTCCGCATGGCCTTGAGCAAGGCACGGCCACGATCGCCACGAATGGCATGGATGATCGGATCGGTTGTTTCATGTGCCATAATATGCCGTCCCCGGACAAATCCTGTGGGCCGTATCGATCGGCGGTGCCTTACGCTCACTCCGCGGCCGCGAAGGCGACGATCTTCTCAGCCTGCACGCGCTTGAGCAGCTGGGCGGTCTCGTCCTTCGAGAGCGCCTTGTCGCCGAGCTTGATGCGGAACATGCCCGCCTGCGGCCCGCCGGTCACGGTGGCGCCATAGGTGATCAGGAACTGGGTGATTTCGGACGCACGCGCCTCGGGCGCAAAGCGCACCAGCGCCGACGTGCCGATGGCCCTGGCAGAAGCGGTGGCGGTCGCGGCATCTTGATGCGACGCGGTCTGGTAGGTAGCGCCCTGCTGATTGTTGACCAGCACGGCGCCGATGACGCCGGCTTGCAGCAACAGTGCAATGGCTGCCGCCGCCGATCCGTAAGCGAGCGTGCGCGGCGAAAGGCTGCCGAAAAATCCGACGATGCGCGACGACAGGCTCTGCGCCAGCGGCGGCGAACGGGCCGGCTCGGCATCGATCGCGGCGAACAGCTTCTGCATCGCGCGCGCCGACGGCGCGCCGAGGCTTTCGTTCAGCAGAATGGTCTCGGTGTATTCGTCCTGGATGACGGCATACTGTTTGGCGAGCGCAGGATCGCGGGCAAGCGCCTCTTCGACGCGGCGCGCATCGCGGGCATTCAGCGTGCCGGCGGCATGCCACGGCAGCAGAGCCTCGATGTCTTCGGGCTCGCCTGCCAGCACCTGCTTGCTCGTCACCGTCATGGCCAACCTCTTTCCACGCCGGCTGCCTTGAGCAGTTCGGCCAATTTCTTGCGCGCGTAGAACAGCCGCGTCTTCACCGTGTTCTCCGGAATGCCGACGATCTCCGCCACCTCTTCCACGGATTTCTCGTGGTAGTAGACGAGATCGATAATCTCCCGGTGCTCATGCGAAAGCGCGGTCATGCACTTGCGCAACGCGTTACTCGTATCCTTCTTCTGGGCGATGACTTCGGGATCGTCGGACGTATCCTCGATCGCCGCAGCCGTTTCGTCGTCCAGCTCCGCGTCCTTCCTGCGGCGCAGCGCCGAGAGCGCCTTGAACCGCGTGATGGCAAGCAACCATGTCGATACGGCGGAGCGGCCTTCGAACTTCCCGGCCTGACGCCACACGTCGATGAACACCTCACTGATGATGTCTTCGGCGACCTGTTCGTTGCGGACCAGCCGGAGTGCGAAACGAAACACCCGGACATGGTGCCGCCCGTAGAGCACCTGCATGGCGAGGCGGTCGCCTTGCGCAACCCTTGCGATCAGAACTTCATCTGAACTCGCTTGCGTCGCACTCACTGGCCGTCTCGCAGGGTTGGTCGGGCTGGAAAGCTGACAGGTTCGATCATGATCCGAAAAATCTTCGTCAATTCGTCGCAAAACATCGTCGCTTCAAGACGCTAGGCTCCAAATGCTCCGGAATCATGAAGCATCGCAAGGCCGAAGTGCATTTCAGCCTCACCGGCACCTCGCCGGGCTCCCCCGCCCCACGGAGCCGAGGCTTGAAGGCGCCAGCACCGGCATGGATACCGGCATTTAGATAAGATGTTGTTTTATATACCGAAGTTCTGGATATCCCCGTTGGCGGAGCCAAATCCAGCAGATCGGATCTGCGACGGCACAAAACCCCGGAATCCATTGATCCCGGACGCGATCCGCATACCAAAACTAAAGGCTTTTCCCTTTAGGGTTCCGTGATGAATCGCCCGGCCCCGCATCCATGAGCAGCACAGCAGCCCTCGCCAAAGACGAGGACGCGGCCGACCTGGCTGCGGAGG
>JBEIPX010000525.1:0-2173 GCA_040376815.1 Bradyrhizobiaceae bacterium | reverse complement strand
GGTCGGGCTTGCGGCGGCCTGGGAGCTGCTGGTCTGGCTCGGCTTCTCCAACGGCAGGCTGGTACCGCCGCCGAGCCGGGTGTTTGCAACCGTGTCGGAACTCGCGAAAAGCGGCGAGCTGACGCGCCACATCGCCATGACGCTCTATCGCGTCGGTTTGGGCTTCGGGCTCGGCGTGCTGGCGGGAACGGTGTTCGGCGCGATCTGCGGCTACTGGACGCTGGCGCGCCGCGTGCTCGATCCGACGTTGCAGGCGCTGCGCGCCATCCCCTCGATCGCGTGGGTGCCGCTGTTCATTCTCTGGCTCGGCATTTTCGAGCAGTCGAAGATCGTGCTGATCGCCGTCGGCGTGTTCTTTCCGATCTACCTCGGCCTGATGGGCGCTATCATGACTGTCGACCGCAAGATCGTCGAAGTCGGGCGTACGTTCCGCCTCAACGGCTTCCAGATGATCCGCCGCATCATGTTGCCGGCGGTGCTGCCGGCCTATGTCGTGTCGCTGCGTGCGGGCCTCGGTCTTGGCTGGATGTTCGTCGTCGCGGCTGAATTCATGGGTGCGTCCGAAGGGCTCGGCTTCCTGCTGATCGACGGCCAGCAACTCGGCAAACCCGCGCAGATCGTCGCCGCCATCGTCATCTTCGCCATCCTCGGCAAATTCACCGACTGGCTGGTCGAACTCGGCACCGCGCCGTTCCTGCGCTGGCGCGACGACTTCTCTCGCGCGGCGGGAGTGTCCTGATGCTGAAGCTTGAGCGGGTCGGCAAGACGTATCCAAACGGCGTGCACGCGCTCGAGGGTTTCTCGTCGCAGATCAACATCGGCGAGATCGTCGCGATCATCGGCGGCTCCGGCTGCGGCAAGTCGACCTTGCTGCGCGCGATCGCGGGCCTCGATCCGGCGTCGAGCGGCAACGTCGTGCTCGACGGCGAAAAGATCACGGCGCCGCACGAAAAGATCGGCATCATCTTCCAGGAGCCGCGGTTGCTGCCGTGGCTCAGTGTCGCCGACAACATCGGCTTCGGCCTGTCGGCGGAGAAGGCCGCGACCCGCAAGGAGAAGATCGATACGGCGCTGGCGCGCGTCGGACTCGCGGAGAAAGCGAAGGCGTGGCCGCGCGAACTCTCCGGCGGCCAGGCGCAGCGTGTCGCGATTGCGCGCGCACTGGTGCCGCGTCCCGAAGTCTTGCTGCTCGACGAGCCGTTCTCGGCGCTCGACGCATTCACGCGCGCGGATTTGCAGGATCATCTCCTGAGTCTGTGGGCCGACACGCGGCCGACGCTGCTGCTCGTCACGCACGATGTCGACGAAGCGGTGGTGCTGGCGGATCGCATCATGGTGATGCGGCCGCGGCCAGGCCGGCTGTTCGAGGAGATTGCCGTCAATCTCGCGCGCCCGCGCGACCGCAATTCGGAGATGTTCGACAGCGTCAAACGCCGCGTCCTGACGGCGCTGGATCGTTCGCTCGACGCGCGTCTGCCCGATAGCCCGACGTTGACCTCGGAAGGGGCGATGTGGTGGTAGATTGCATATGGTGCAATATGACTTGCACATGATGCAAGTTCATGGCATTCTCCGGCCATGAATAGTAAAGCTCCCGACGAGAAATCCGTCGCCCTTCAGATCGGGCAGGGCATCCGCCGCGCGCGGCTCGCCAATTCGATGACGCTCGCGGTAACGGCACAACGCGCCGGTCTGTCGGAGGCTTTTCTTTCGCGCGTCGAACGCGGCGAGGCGCAGAGCTCGATCGCCAATCTCGTGCAGATTTGCGCCGTGCTCGGCATCGCCTTGCAGGACCTGCTGGCGCAGAACGCGCCCGACAAGACTAGCATCAGCGTCTATCGCGAAGCCGAAACCGATCGGCATATCGAGATGGAAGCCAGCGGCTATCACTGGCATCGCGTCGCCGGCGGCGCGCCGCGCGACCGCATGGACATCTTCCACCTGGTGTTTCCGCGCAAAAATCGCATGCCGGTGATGGTGTCGCATCCGGGGCAGGAGCACTGTTACGTGCTCTCCGGCGAAATCCTGTTCTTCGTCGGCAACGAGAAACACCGCCTGAAAGCCGGCGACAGCATCTTCATCGCCTCTGATCAACCGCATCGCGCCGAGAACGCCGGCGATAGCGAAGCGCACGTGCTGATGACCGTCGCCAAGCCCGAGAACGAGCCGGCTG
>JBEIPX010000159.1:0-6912 GCA_040376815.1 Bradyrhizobiaceae bacterium | reverse complement strand
TGCCGTATGTTTTCAAACAGCAAAATCTTGCGTTTGGAATCAGTGCTGCGCGCGAGCACCCACCGGACGAAATGGCGTCAACGCTTTGTCGTCAGCACTTTATCGTCAGCGTTTGGCCTTGCGCCGCGGCTCGCTTGCCGACGGGCTGCTTCCCTTCGCAACGTCAGCGCCGCGCATCGCAAGCTTCATTTCCTGAAGGAACGTCTGCACGAGCCGGCCGCGCGGCGACGTGCGCGACCAGACCAATCCGATCTTGCGCGAGACGGCCGGCCCCGGCGGCTTCAGCTTGATCAGCCGCAACCCCGAGGGCCATGGCGGCGCCCAGTCGGGCACCAGCGAGACGCCAAGTTCGCGGCTGACCAGAACGGCGATCGCACCGAGTGCGTCAAGTTCGAACAGTTCGCGCGGCTGCACTTTGGCTGCGCGCAGACAATCGTCTGCGAGCCGTCCGCCCCAGTGCTTGCGGTCGTAGCGGATGAACGGTTCGCTGGTGAGCAGATCGCGCGCATCGCGCCCGCGCATCTTTTCCGGCGCGATCAGCACCATCGGTTCGGTGTGAACGACGCGCCAGTCGCACGTCTTCGGCAGCGCGAACGGCGGTTCGACGATCAGCGCCGCGTCGAGTTCACCGTCGATGACCTGACGGTAGAGTTCGGTCGATACGCCCGGCACCACGGAAATCTTGAGCCTGGGGTGAAGTCCGACGAAGCGCGACAGCACGTCCGGCAACAGGCCGGTGATCGCGGTGAGAACCGCGCCGAGCCGCAGCTCGCCGGCGATTTCCTCACTGGCGGCAAGCGTTCGCAATTCCTGCGCATCGCGGATCAAGCTTTGAGCCTGCGCGAGAATGCGCTCGCCGGCCGGCGTCGGCCGCACCGTGCGCCCGGAACGCACCACCAGCGACGCGCCGACATCGGCCTCGAGCGACTTGATGCGCTGCGCGATCGCCGCTGGCGTCAGTCCAAGCCGCCGGGCGGCCTCGGCGAACGAGCCGTATTGCGCGACCTGCGCGAAGCTTTCGAGAAAGCGGATATCCATCGAAATAAAAACTATTGTTTGAACAAACGAGAGTCCAGTTTCTTTTCTGTCTCAGATCATCAGAGTCAAGGGCGTTCACGGGACGCGCACGCGCGCGGCGACGATCGGATCGGCCTACGCCGGCCCGAGCGCTGCGTGCTGCCTTATCACCACTTACGGAGTTTCCATGCCGCTCGATCCTGCCGTCGTGCAGACCCTCTCGCAGGTTTCCACCGCCACGCTCACCACCATTCTGCTGAAGAAAGGACTGCGTAACACCTGGCTGCGCGGCACCCTGCCGCTGCGGCCGGGACAGCCGCGCCTCGTCGGCCCCGCGTTTACGCTGCGCTTCATCCCCGCACGCGAAGACCTCGCGACACCGGAGTCATGGGCCTCGCCGAAATCGACGCGCGCCGCGATCGAGGCGATGCCGGCTGGCTGCATCACCGTGGTCGACGCGATGGGCGTCACCGACGCGGGCATCTTCGGCGACATACTGTGCGCACGCATGAAGAAGCGGAACGTCGCCGGGCTCGTTACCGACGGTGTCGTGCGCGACCTCGCCGGCGTGCTCGGCACCGGGCTGCCGGTATGGTGCCGCGGTCAAGCCGCATCGCCATCGGTCGCAGGGCTGACGTTCGTCAACTGGCAGGAGCCGATCGCGTGCGGCGGCGTCGCCGTGTTTCCGGACGATCTGATCGTGGTCGACGACGACGGTGCCGTCGTCGTTCCCGCCGCGCTCATTGACTACGTCGTCGCCACCGCGCCCGAACAGGAGCGGATGGAAGCGTGGATCGTGCAAGAGGTGGAGAACGGCGAAACGCTACCGGGTCTCTACCCCATGAACGAAGAAACCAAGAAGCGCTACGCGTCGAGCGTGAGCTGGGCGTGATGGTTTGAAGTTAGCTGGCCGACCGCAGCAGCGCGTCGGCCAGTAGCCCCGCAAACAGCAGCAGCCCGGCGTCGCGGTTCGACTTGAACAGCCGCAGGCAGAGCGCGGGATCGGCAATGTCGAGCCGCACCACCTGCCAGCCGAGATGCGCACCGAACGCAGCGAGCCCGGCAAACGATAGCCAGCCCGCGCCCGCGCGCCACAACGCCGCGCCGATCAGCAGCACGGCCAGTCCGTAGAAAAACACCAGCGCCGGCTTCGTGCGTTCCGCAAACATCAGCGCGGTCGACTTGATGCCGATCAGCGCATCGTCCTCGCGATCCTGATGCGCGTAGATGGTGTCGTAGGCGATCACCCAGGCGATCGATCCGGCATACAGCAGCAGCGCCGAAGCATCGAGCCGCGCGAACACCACGGCGAACCCCATCAGCGCGCCCCACGAGAACGCAAGTCCGAGCACGACCTGCGGCCAGTAGGTGATGCGCTTCATGAACGGATAGATCGCGACCACCAGCAGCGACGCGATGCCGGTCATCACAGCGAAGTTGTTGAATTGCAGCAGGACCGCGAGCCCCACGAGGCTTTGCAGCACCGCGAAGGCAAGCGCCTGCCATACACTCACCTGCCCCGACGGAATCGGCCGCGAGCGGGTGCGCTCGACGCTGCCGTCGAGGTTGCGGTCGGTGATGTCGTTCCAGGTGCAGCCCGCGCCGCGCATCACGAACGCGCCGATGAAAAACAGCACGATCATCGTTGGCAGCAGTGTGAGATCGCGTGCCATGCCGCTGCCGAGCGCCGCCGACCACCAGCACGGCAGCAACAGCAGCCACGCGCCGATCGGACGGTCGAACCGCGAGAGACGGAGGTAGGGACGCAGCCACGACGGCGCACGGGTATCGACCCAGTTGTGGGTCGAGTCGGCGACGCGGCCTGTGGTGTCGGTCATCAGTGATCAGTCATGGCCGCCCGGTTACCGGGCGAGAACGTTGCCGCTCAGCGTATCGAAGGTGCTGCCGCCGCTGCGCTTGGTCTTGTTGGCCTCTGGCAAAGCCACGGAGCCCAGTGCCTCGCTCAGGCTCGGTCCCGCCGGGGCAGCAGGCGCGGCCTGCTGCTGCTTCGCCGCGTTGCAGACCTGAGCAAGCAGTTTGTCGGTGGTCGCGCGGCCCTGCTTCATCTGATCCAGAACTTGCGACGGAATTCCGCAGCGCGCCGAATTGGTGCTGACATACTTCATCAGCTTGAGTTCGGCGTTGGAGAAGTTCCTGATCAGGCCGCAGGCTTCCTGCGCCGAGGCCTTGCGATCGCTCGCCGCCTTGATCGCCTTGCCGCGCTTCTCGGTCTCGTTACGCAGCGGTTGGAATTCCGCCATGCAAGCCGCTCCGGGATCGCCGCCGCCGGGCGGCGGAGGTGCGGACAGCCCTCCCGCACCCATCCCGGAAATCGGCGCGGAGCCGCCGGACGGAAACCCAGCCTGCGAGGCCGGAGCGCCATTGACCGGCGGAAACGGTGACGAGCCGCCGCCGTTCGCGGGCGGAAACGGCGACGCGCTGCGCGGGCTCGCGGCGGCCGGTTGCGAACCGCTGGCGCCATTGACCGGCGGGAACGGAGAATTGGCGTTGGCGGGCTGGGAGGGCGCCGACGCGTTGGGCAGCGGCGCGGGGAACGCACCCTGCGCACGGACATCGGCCGCATACATAGCAACAGCGGCCACCGCCAGCGGCGCCAGCCATGCCTTGTATCCAACGGACTTTGCCACAACGAGACGAGGGAAATTCAAGATGTTTCTCCAGCCGGACGTTCCCCGAGGACGGTTGTACGATTCCTGAAAGGCCCTAACAACCCGTGTTCAACCCTTGGATTTTGGCGGCAACGCGGCGGTTTACCGCCGGACGGTGTGGCAAGCGGGATCCATTCGGCTAAAACACCGCAACGTGATGGCCCGAGGCTCCGTTAACACATGGCACGCTCCGATTTCCAGAGTCCTCGGCTTCATATCGACGCGCCGCTCGCGGCGAATGCGACGGTTCCCCTCGATCGGGACCGCAGCAACTACCTCGGCAACGTTCTGCGGCTGAAGGCCGGCGACAGCGTGCTGATCTTCAACGGCCGTGACGGCGAATGGCGATGCACGATCGAAGGCGCGAAGCGGCCGTCGGCACTGCGTGTCGGCGAGCTGACGCGCGCCCAAAGTTTGCCGCCGGATTTGCGCTACGTGTTCGCGCCGCTGAAACACGCGCGGCTCGACTACATGGTGCAGAAGGCCGTGGAAATGGGCGCATCGCAGTTGCAGCCGGTATTGACGCGTTTCACGCAGGTGAGCCGCGTCAATCTCGAACGCATGCGCGCCAATGTGATCGAAGCAGCGGAACAGTGCGGCATCCTCAGCGTCGCCGAGGTTGCCGAACCGCTGACGCTGGAACGTTTCCTCGCCGCGCGCGACGGCGGCCGTCTGCTGATCTTCTGCGACGAGGAAGCAGATGTGGCGAACCCGATCGCGGCGCTGCAGTCCGTCACCGCGGGCGGCATCGATGTGCTGATCGGGCCGGAGGGCGGATTTGCCCCCGACGAGCGCGAGCAATTGTTGCGGCAACCCAATGTCCGTCGCCTGTCGCTCGGTCCGCGTATCCTGCGTGCCGATACGGCGGCGGTCGCCGCCCTCGCCGTGGTTCAGACTGCCCTTGGGGATTGGGGTAAGCCCTGATATGCACGCCGAGGTTGCATAGCCGAGGGGATCCGGATCGAACGGCCCTGGCCTCCGGTGCGTCAGATGACAGGCCGGTGGCCTGCGGGTTCTGGCCGGCGGCGCGGAAACGTTAAGCGAGCTTCGTGATCGAGGTCGAAACCCGGGCAACCGCGTGGTAGAGCGCAGTCCCTTTCGAAGACGCGACTTCTGGATCAAGACCATGGACCAACCCGCCGCCCCGCGCGCGCCAGCATCCGCCGTTCCGGCGGACGCCTTGCTGTCGTCTTTCGTGCAGGCCGGCTACGTCCATGCCGAGCCGCCGGTCTTGCAGCCGGCCGAGCCGTTCCTCGATCTGTCGGGCGAGGACATCCGCAAGAGCCTGTATCTGACGACCGACGCGGGCGGCGAGGAACTGTGCCTGCGGCCCGACCTCACCATTCCGGTAGCGCGCGACTACCTGAAGTCGCCGAACGCGGGACGCCCGGCAGGCTTCTGCTATCTCGCGCCCGTGTTCCGCTATCGCGGCGCGCGGCCGAGCGAGTTCCTTCAGGCCGGCGCGGAATCCTTTGGCCGCGATGACAAGGCTGCCGCCGATGCCGAGATGCTGGCTCTGGCGCTCAAGGCGGTCGGCGCGGTCGGCATCCGCGATGTCGAAATCCGCACCGGCGACGTGGCGCTGTTCGCCGCGCTGATCGATGCGTTCGACCTGCCGCCGGTCTGGAAGCGGCGGCTGCTGAAAGACTTCAACCGCAAGGCCAACCTCGCGCAGGACATCGAGCAGATGACGCTCGCGAGCGTCGCGCGTCCGCACGAGTACGCCGGTGTCGTTGCCGCGCTCGCCGGTTCGGACCGCAAGGCGGCACTCGCCCTCGTCACCGACCTGATGTCGATCGCCGGCGCGACCAGCCTCGGCGGCCGCTCGGTGCCGGAGATCGCCGACCGCTTTCTCGAACAGTCGACGCTGAAGGGCGGAGCCTTCCCCGCCGAAGCGCTGCGTGTGATCCAGCGCTTCCTCGCCATCAGCGGCGAACCGGATCAGGCGCTCGCCGACCTGCGCGCGCTCGCAAGCGACGCGCGTCTCGATATCGGCGCGCCGATCGATCAGCTCGAAAGCCGCATCGGCTTCATGGCCGCGCACGGCATCGACACCTCGGCGATCCGCTTCTCGACCGCGTTCGGCCGCGGCCTCGATTACTACACCGGCTTCGAGTTCGAACTGCATGCGCGCGGCAACGGCCCGGAGCCTTTGGTCGCCGGCGGCCGCTATGACGGACTGATGACGCAACTCGGTTCACCCACTCCGATCGCCGCAGTCGGCTTCTCGATCTGGGTCGATGCGCTGATGCAATATCGCGGAGGCGCAGCATGAGCACGCTCATCGTCGCCGTCCCCTCGAAGGGCCGCTTGCAGGAGAACGCCGAGGCGTTCTTTGCCCGCGCCGGTCTCGCGCTCGCGAAGTCCGGCGGCGCCCGCGACTATCGCGGCGCCATGGTCAACATCGACAACGTCGAGATCGCTTACCTGTCGGCGAGCGAGATCGCGGCCAATCTCGCGCGCGGCAGCGTGCATCTCGGCGTCACCGGCGAGGATCTGGTGCGCGAAAGCATCGTCGATGCCGACAAGCGCGTCGCCATGATCGCACCGCTCGGCTTCGGCAGCGCCAATGTGGTGGTCGCCGTGCCGCAGGCATGGATCGACGTCCGCACGATGGCCGATCTCGACGACGTCACCACCGGCTTCCGCACCCGGCACAATCACCGCATGCGGGTGGCGACGAAGTACATCAATCTGACGCGCGCGTTTTTCGCTTCCCACAACGTCGTCGATTACCGGATCGTCGAAAGCGCGGGCGCGACCGAGGGCGCTCCGGCAACCGGCGCCGCCGAACTGATCGTCGACATTACCACCACCGGCGCGACGCTCGCCGCCAACGGGCTGAAGGTGCTGGACGATGGCGTGATCCTGCGCAGCCAGGCTAACCTCGTCGCATCGAAGAATGCCGACTGGTCGCGCGAGGCGCGGGAAAGCGCCCGCGTCATCCTCGATCATATCGCCGCGCGGGCGCGAGCCACCAAGTACCGCGAGGTGCGCACCCGTTTCACCGGTGCAACCACCGAGCTTCTCGCGCAGGCGGAAAGTTCGTTCGGCGTTGTGCTGCCGTTCGGCGGGCCGACGTCGTCGGGCATGATCACCCTGCACTGCCCGCCGGCGCAGCTTTACGGGCTCGGCAGCTTCCTGCGCGACCATGGCGCGGAAACCGTATCGGTCGGCTCGCTCGACTACGTGTTCGACCGGGACAATCCGCTGTTCGCGCGGCTGG
>JBEIPX010000138.1:0-7454 GCA_040376815.1 Bradyrhizobiaceae bacterium | reverse complement strand
TCAGCAGAACACCGGCGGTGGTTTCGACGGTGTCCATCGTTACCTTGTAGAACTGCTTTAGACTCATCGAGCGGTAGAGGATCGTGCCGAGGATCAGCGCCCAAGTGCAGGCGGCGATCGCGGCTTCGGTCGGCGTGAACCAGCCGAAGGTCATGCCGCCGATGATCAGCGCAGGCGTGAACAGGGCGGGCAGCGCGGCAAGGAACGTGCGACCCAGCACGGGCCAGCTGAAGCGCTGATCGGGGCCCATGTTGTATTTGCGCGCGCAGTACCAGGCGTAAAGCATCATGAACGCGGTCATGACGAGGCCGGGAATGAAGCCGCCAAGGAACAGCGCGCCGATCGAGACGTTACCCATCATGCCGTAGATCACGAACGGCAGCGACGGCGGAATGATCGGCCCAAGCGTGGCTGACGCGGCGGTCACGCCGACCGCGAATTCCGTCGTATAGCCATGATCCTTCATGGCCTTGATTTCGATGGTGCCGATGCCGGCCGCGTCGGCAATGGCGGTGCCGGACATGCCGGCGAAAATCACCGAGCCGAAAATGTTCACGTGCGCGAGGCCGCCGCGCATCCAGCCGCATGTGGCGACCGCGAAATCGTAGATGCGGTTGGTGATGCCGGCCGAGTTCATCAGATTGCCGGCGAGAATGAAGAACGGCACCGCAAGCAGCGGAAAACTGTCGATTCCACCGGCCATGCGGTGGAGGATGACGAAGTCGGGAATTCCGGCAATGAAGTGGGTGTAGATCAGCGACGAGCCTGCGAGCGCGATGAAAACCGGCAGGCCGACCAGCAGCACAATCAGGAAAACGAGAACCGTTATGGCCATGGCAGGGTTATCCGTTCAATCCGCTTTGATCTGCTCGGCCAGTTCGTGCGGTCTGCGCCACCCCTGACGGTAGTTCTGCCAGACGACCCAGGTCTGTCTTGCGAACATCAGGAAGCAGCCGAAGCCAACCCCGCCGTAGACGACGCTCATCGGCACGTCGAACACCGTCATGCGCTGGAAGTGCATGCGTTCGGTGATGGTGATGGAGAAATAGAAGAGCAGCCCGAGAAAGCCGAGGGTGACGAAGTCGACGACCGCCAGCAACGCTGCGCGCGGCGGCCCGGGTTTCATCAGGTTCGAGACCAGCTCAACTGCGATCTGCCCCTTTTTGCGCGTAACCACGGCGCCACCGATGAACGTGAGGCACATCAATCCGTAGCGCGCGATCTCTTCGGTCCAGGCAAGGCTGTCATTGAGGACGTAGCGCGTGAAGAACTGGAGAAAGACGATGAAGGCGAGCGCCCAGAACAACGCGAAGGAAATCCAGTCCTCCGGATGGTGTTCGATGACGACGTCTTCATCCTCGACGACGATCAGGCGCTCGGGCTGATCGGGCGCATGCGCCGATCCGTCAGGCGTGGCTATCATGATGGACTCCGCTTGCGCGTGAACACCGGTTCTGCGGCCGGAGCACGCGCCAGGGCTTCAGGACAACTCCGGCTGCGGCGAGCGCAGCCGGAGCAAACGGCGGGATTACTTCAGCGCCTGGAGCGCGTCGTATTCCGCCTTGGTCCAGCCGGCGCCGGCGCTGGCGTCATTGTGCAGTTTCATCGCCGCTTCGCGGAATGCCGCGCGATCGACCTGCACCACCGTCTTGCCGAGCTTGCGCAACTCGTCCGCGGTCTTCTGTTCGGAAGCCCTGATCTGGTCGGAAGACTTCGCTGCGGCCTGGGTCAGCACCTCCTCGAAGACTTTCTTGTCGGCGTCGGAGAGCTTGGCCCAGACGTGACCGCCAACGATGGCCAGCAGCGATTCCGCGATGTGCCCGGTCAGCATGATGTGGCTTTGCACCTCGTAGAACTTCTTGGCCATGATCGTCGGCAGCGGATTCTCCTGACCGTCGACCGTACCTTGCTGGAGCGCAAGATAGACTTCCGCGAAGGCGATCGGCGTGGCGTTGGCGCCGACCGATTTTGCCATCATCAGATAGAGCGGCGCAGGCGGGACGCGCAGCTTCATGCCCTTCATGTCGTCGGGCTTCTTGATCTCTTTGTTGGCGGTGACCATGCGCTCGCCATAGTAGGTGAGCGACACGACTTTGTGTCGGGTCTTGTCCTCGTAACCCTTGGCAATGTCGCGGAACAGCTTGCTGTCGCGATAGGCCTTCCAGTGGTCGAAGTCGCGCATCATGAACGGTGCACCGGAGATCGCCAGCGACTTGTGGATCGAGCCGGCGAACGAGGTGCCGGTGTAGATGATGTCGACGGTGCCGAGGCCGAGGCCTTCGTTGATCTGGTTCTCGTTGCCGAGCTGCGAGGCGGGGAACACGCCGATTTCATAGCGGCCGCTGGTGCGCTTCTTGATTTCTTCCGCAGCCCACAATGCTTCGGTGTGATACGGCTCGGCGACTTCGTAGACGTGCGCCCATTTCAGTTTGGTCTGGGCCGAGGCCGGCGCGGTGAAGGCAGCAAATGCAGCGAGCGTTGCAATCGCCAGCGGCAGCCGGCGCATCCGATACGACATGACGTCCTCCCGTTGTTGTCGTTGATGAGCCGCGTTGACCGGGCCTTCTTGCGAGCAAGCTTCGAAACGTCTTGCTCCCGCGTAGTTGCGGTGTTAGCAAAATTTGTACGATGACCGGACAACGAGCGTCAAGGCTGCCGCGTAAGACAAAAGACGCACCCGCTGCGCCGCGCGGGTTGCTGCGTCCGCTCAATCCGGCGCGGCGGCGCACCGAGGAGGTGGTCGAGCGGATTGCCGACCAGATCGGTGCCGGGAAGCTGGCCGCCGGAACCAAGCTGCCGACCGAGCAGGAAATGATGATCGCCATGGGTGTCAGCCGCACGGTGGTGCGCGAGGCCATCTCGGCGTTGCGCGCCCGCGGTCTCGTGGTGACGCGGCAGGGCGCGGGGGCTTTCGTCAGTGCCGATCCCGCGCAGCAGCCGTACGCGATCAATCCGGATGGACTGGGATCGCTGCAAGGCGTCATCGAGCTTCTCGAACTGCGCACGGCCGTCGAGATGGAAAGCGCGGCAATCGCCAGCGAGCGTGCGACCGCGGCCGAACTGAAGGACATCCGCCGTGCGGCGGCTGTGTTCAGCAAGGCGGCGCGGCGCGACGATCGCGCCGTGCAGGAGGATTTCGACTTCCATCGGGCCATCGCAGTCGCAACGCATAACCAGCGGTTTATCGGCTTCCTCGAATATCTCGGCGGGCTGATTATCCCGCGTCAGAGCATCCGCCTCGTCGACGATCGCGCCTATCTGAAGAAAGTCGCGAGCGAGCACGACATGATCCTCGCCGCGATCGAGCTGCGCGCACCGGACAAGGCGCGCGCCGCCATGCGCCAGCATCTGCTCAATGGCCGCGAGCGTTACCGGCGGCTGGGTGCACTGCCGGCGACAAACGGCAAGGTGCGACCATAACGATGCGGCGCGTGCTTCTCACCGGCGCGAGCGGCGGCATCGGAACGCGGCTGCGCAAGCTGCTAAAACCGCTCTATCCCGAACTGATCCTGAGCGACATCCGTCCACCGAACGATCTCGCCGTGGGCGAAACCTTCATTCAGGCGGACCTTGCCGATCTTGTCGCTGTGCAAAAGCTGATGGATCGCGTCGAGGGCATTGTCCATCTCGGCGGTTACTCGGTCGAAGGACCTTGGGATGCCATCCTCAGCGCCAATATCGTCGGTTGCTACAATGTGTTCGAGGCCGCGCGGCTCGCCCGCGTCCAGCGCATCGTATTCGCGTCGTCCAATCACGCAGTCGGCTTCTATCCGCGCGCGCAGACGATCGGCATTGACGAGCACGTTCGGCCCGATACGCGCTATGGCGTCAGCAAGGTCTTCGGCGAGGCGCTCGCGGCGCTCTATGCTTACAAGCATGGCGTCGGTGCGCTGTGCATCCGCATCGGCAACGTCGACGATCAACCAGTCGACGAGCGGCGGCTGGCGATCTGGCTGAAGCCGGAAGATCTCGTATCGCTGATCCGGATCGGGCTCGAGCGGCCGGGTCTTGTCTACGAGATCGTCTATGGCATGTCCGACAACGCGCGTGCGTGGTGGGACAATGCCCGGGCGCGCGAGCTTGGCTATGCGCCGGTTGGCCGGGCCGAGGAGCGCGTGGACGCGGCGATGGCCGCGCAGCGCAAGATCGCGCCGGACCCTGTCGCCGACGTGTTTCAGGGCGGCGCGTTCTGCTCCGGCGAATTCACGTTCGATCTGTCGAAGATCAAGCCGTGACCGCTACGCCGCTTCCATCTTGAACGTCATGCCGGCGTTGGCGACCAGACGCGCGATGAGTTTCTCGCCCATGGCGGCTCCCGGCGTCCAGATGCCGCCGGGCACATCCCGCGCATCGCGCACGAGGCAGATCGCGCTTTCCGCAATCATCTTCGAAGTGGAGCCGTAACCCGGGTCCTTGTCGCCGGTCACCGCTGCGCGCAGCTGCTTCCCGTCCGCAGACGTGCCGACGAACAGCAGATCGTAAAAGCCGGTTTCGCGCTCTTCCTTGGACGGGCCTTCGCCGGGTTTCTTGCCGCTCATCGCTGCATCGGGGCCGGCCAGCATCATCTCGTCGTAGATGAAGTCCTTACCGTAGGCATGACCGAGCAGCGCGTTGCTGCGGTGGACGTTGCGGGTGTTGATCGCCGCCATCACGAACGGCGCGCTCCACATCTGCAAATCCTCGTCGAACTGCGGCTTATTGCCGGACGGCTGCTTCGGGCCCTCGAAGCCCGGTGTCAGCGAGAACGGATTCTTCAGCAGCGCAACGACGCCGGGGTCGCTCGCCGCGGCCATGAGCGTCGCCTTGAGGCTGGCGGCCGTGCCACCGGAGAACGTGCCGCGCATCTTGCGCACGCGTCCTTTCACGCGCGGCGCCATCGCGCCCCATGCGGCCCTCGCATTTTGCTGAAGGAAATAGACACCGAGCTCGAACGGAATGGAATCGAAGCCGCAGGAAAACACGATGCGCGCACCGCTTGTCTTCGCTGCTGCCTCATGCGCATCGATCATCTTGCGCATCCAGGCGGGTTCGCCGCAGAGGTCGAGATAATCGGTGCCGGTCGCCGCGCAGGCCGCGACCAGCTCGTTTCCGTAAAGCTGATAGGGGCCGACCGTGGTCAACACCGCCTGTGTACGCTTGACGAGCTCGGCGAGCGAGGCGGCGTCACTCGCGTCGGCGGCAATCAGCGGCGTTTCCTTCGGCGCGCCGATCTCGTCGCGCACCTGCGCCAGCTTGTCGAGGCTGCGCCCCGCCATTGCCCACTTGATGTCCTTGCCGACGCCATAGCGCTGAGCGAGGTATTCGGCGACGAGACGGCCGGTGAAGCCGCTGGCGCCGTAAACGATCACGTCGAATTCCGTTGACGGTTTCATACGAACTCCTCCCGGCGCTGGCCGCATTGTGATCGGCCTGTTCCTTCTCGTATGCCAAAAGCCACGGGGTTGGTATAGCGTTCTCATTGAAATCGGATGACCAGCGAGCGTGAGTTTGATGCTGAAAGTGTCGCGGCTGAGCAAGAGTTACAGCCTCCCGCAGGGGACGCTCCAGGTCTTGCGCGAGGTGGACTTGCAGGTCGCCGCGGGTGAGGCCGTAGCGCTGACCGGCGAATCCGGGTCCGGCAAGAGCACGCTGCTGCATCTGGTCGCCGGCCTCGATGAATCCGATGGCGGTGAGATCGTCATCGGCGGCAAGAGCATGTCGGGCGAGAGCGAAAGCGGCCGGGCACTGCTGCGGCGGGATCGGCTCGGGCTCGTCTTTCAGCAGTTTAATCTCATCCCAAGCTTAAAGGTCGGCGACAACCTCGCGTTCCAGGCGCGCATTGCCGACCGCTTCGATTCTGCGTGGCATCTTGAACTGGCGCAACGCCTCGGGCTCGCCGATTTGCTCGATCGCTATCCGGAGCAGTTGTCCGGCGGGCAGCAGCAGCGTGTCGCGATCGGCCGGGCGCTTGCGGTCAAGCCGTCACTTGTCCTCGCCGACGAGCCGACCGGCAATCTCGACGAGGCGACCGCGGACGAAGTGGTGCGTCTCGCGCGCGAACTGGTGGCACGCAGCGGCTGCGCACTCCTGATGGTGACGCACAGCACGCGGCTCGCCGGCCTGCTCGACCGGCAGGTGCATTTGAGCGCGGGGCGACTCGCATGAATCGCAACGCCTGGATTCTGCGGGTGTTGCTCAGCCACTGGTCGCGGCATCGTATGCAGCTTGCGACCTTGCTGATCGGCCTGATGTCGGCAACGGCACTGTGGACCGGCGTGCAGGCGATCAACCAGCAGGCGCACACGAGTTACGATCGTGCGGCAGCGGCATTCGGCGGCGCCAATATGGCGATGCTGGTGCCGAACAACGACGTGACGGTGCCGCAGGCGCTGTTCGGCGCCCTGCGCCGTGCCGGCTGGCCGGTGTCGCCGGTGCTGGACGGGCGCGTGCGCATTGCAGACCGCAGTATTCGGCTGATTGGGATTGAGCCGATCAGCCTGCCGCGGGGCGCAGGTCCGGCGCCGGGACTTGCCGATGCGACGCTCCAGGATTTTCTTTCGCCTGCGGGACAGACGCTGGCCGCGCCGCAAACAGCGGCGGAGTTTGGCTGGCGCGATGGTGCGAAGCTGACGAGCGATTCTGGACAAGCGCTGCCGCCGTTACGATTGGTGTCCGATCTTCCCACCGATCTCCTGGTCACGGACATCGGTTGGGCGCAGCGCATTCTGCGTCAGCCGGATCGTATCTCGCGCTTCCTGATCGGGCCCGAGACCGGTGCACGGCTGCCGCTCGCACAGATTGCCGGAACGCAGTTGCGCGAGGTCGAAGCGGGGAGCGACAGCGACCTGCAGCGTCTCACCGCAAGTTTCCATCTCAATCTCACCGCGTTCGGGTTGCTGTCGTTCCTGGTTGGCCTCTTCATCGTCCATTCGGCCATCGGGCTTGCGTTCGAGCAGCGGCTGCCGATGCTGCGCACCTTGCGTGCGTGTGGCGTTCCGGCGCGCGGATTGATCGTCGTGCTGCTTGCCGAGCTTGTCATGCTGGCATTGATCGCGGGCGTGGCGGGCATCGTCTGCGGATACGTGATCGCGGCGGCGCTGCTGCCCGACGTCGCGGCAAGCCTGCGTGGGCTTTACGGCGCGGCGGTGCCGGGGCAACTGGTGATCCAGCCGCAATGGTGGATCGCCGGACTTCTGATGTGCGTCGCCGGGTCGCTGGTCGCGGCCGCGGGCGCATTGATACGCGTGCTGCGGCTGCCGCTGCTCGCGTCGGCGCAACCTTATGCATGGCAGAGCGCACAGCGCCGCTGGCTGATGGGTCAAGCGTTGCTCGCAGTTGCCGCGCTGCTCGCCGCGTTTGCCGCGTTCTGGTTCGGAGTGAGTTTGGTCGCCGCGTTCGCGGTACCCGCAGCCGCAATCGCAGGCCGTTCAGAAGACCACACACTACGAACTGATGTCGGCGCTGATCAAGGCCGG
>JBEIPX010000097.1:0-8701 GCA_040376815.1 Bradyrhizobiaceae bacterium | reverse complement strand
CGTCGAGGCGATCATGCCGCTGGTCGACACGCCGATGACCGCAGGCCGGGGCGGCGAGAAAATGTCGGCGGCGACCGCTGCGGCCGCGATCCTCGACGGGCTCGACAGCGGCGCGCCGCAGATCTTCATCGGCAAGGCGCGGGCGCTTCGGATGATGTTGCGGCTCGCACCGTCCGTTGCGGCGCGGATCATGCAGCGATAGCCGTTACGCTTGCGGTTGCGCCAGACGCGCGATCATCGCCTTGGCGATCTCCTGCTCGCCCATGATCACGATGTTCGCGCCATGATGCATCAGGTGCGCGATCTCTTCCTCCGAGTGCGCCCGCGCGATAATCGGCAGTGCCGGCGCGATCGCTCGCGCCTTCGCGACGATTTGCCCGCCTTCGAACGCATCGGGAATCGCCACCAGCAAACCGCGCGCGCCACCGACATTGGCCGCCTGCAGCATATCCGGCGCGGCCGCATTGCCGGTGATGACCTCGATACCGGCCTCGCGCAGCTTCTCGACCGGCCCCGGCATGTCCTCGATCACCAGCAGGGGCGTACCCACTGCGCGTAACGCCGTGCTGACCACACTGCCGACCCGGCCATGGCCGACGAGCACCACATGGTTTGACAGCTTCGTCGTCTCGAGCGGCACACGTGGCGCCTCTCGTTTCGCCTTGCCTGCCGGCTTCGCAGGGTCATCCTTTACCAGCACGCGATCGAGCAGCGCGAAGAACAGCGGATTGAGCATGATCGATATGATCGCGCCCGCAAGCACCAGATCGCGGCCGCGCTCCGGCAACAGCGCCAGGCTGACGCCAAGTCCGACCAGAATGAACGAGAACTCGCCGATTTGCGCCAGACTTGCGGAGATCGTCAGCGCGGTGGAGGTCTGGTGACCGAACAGCCGAACGATCCAGAACGCGGCCAGCGACTTGCCGAGCACGATGATCAGCACCGTCACGAGCAGCGGTAAGGGGTCGCGCATCAGAATCGCGGGATCGACCAGCATGCCGACTGAGACAAAGAACAGCACCGCGAACGCGTCGCGCAGCGGCAGCGTCTCGTTCGCGGCACGATGGCTCAATTCGGATTCGCTGAGAATCATGCCGGCGAAGAATGCACCGAGCGCAAACGACACGTCGAACAGCGTCGCCGCGCCGAACGCCACGCCGAGCGAAATCGCGAACACCGCCAGCCGGAACAGCTCGCGCGAACCGGTGTGCGCCACGTAGTGCAGGATCCACGGAATGACGCGGCGGCCGACGACCAGCATGAACACGACAAACGCCGCGACTTTGCCGAGCGTGATCGCAACCGGGACCGCCAGCGCATAGAAGCTGCCGTTGGCCACCTCGCCTTTCAGTAACGGCGCGAGCGCCGGCAGGAGCACCAGCGTCAGCACCATCGCAAGGTCTTCGACGATCAGCCAGCCGACCGCGATCTTGCCGCGCTCGGTGTCGATCAGGCGCCGCTCCTGCAATGCGCGCAGCAGCACGACCGTACTCGCGACAGACAGCGCGAGGCCGAACACGAGCCCGCCGCCGAGCGGCCAGCCGAGCAGATGGCCCAGCGCCATGCCGAGGATGGTCGCGACGGCGATCTGCACCATCGCGCCGGGCAGCGCGATCGCCCGCACCGACATCAGGTCTTTCAGTGAGAAATGCAGGCCGACACCGAACATCAGCAAAATGATGCCGATTTCCGCGAGCTCATTGGCGATGTTCTGATCGGCGACGAACCCGGGCGTGAACGGCCCCATCAGCACGCCGGCGATGAGGTATCCGACCAGCGGCGAGACACGAACGCGCTGAGCCAGCGCGCCGAGAATGAAAGCGAGAACGAGACCGACAACGACGGTCGAGATCAGAGGCGTGTTATGATGCATGCCCTACTTTGAGAGGTTAGCGCTGATGAAGCCAGCGCGCGATCAGCTACCCATCGCCGCAGCGATCGCATCGAGCGCGGCGTTCGCCTTCGAGCCATCCGGACCGCCGGCCTGCGCCATGTCGGGACGACCGCCGCCGCCCTTGCCGCCGAGCGCTTCGGAAGCAACTTTCACGAGATCGACCGCGCTGTAGCGCGAGGTCAGATCAGCCGTCACGCCGACGACAACACCGGCCTTGCCGTCCTCGGTGACGCCGACGATCGCGACGACGCCCTGCCCGAGGCGTTTCTTGCCGTCGTCCGCAAGGCTCTTGAGATCCTTCATCTCGATGCCCTGCACCGCGCGCGCGAGAAGCTTCACATCGCCGATGGTGCGGATATCCGCTGACGCGCTGTCGCCGCCAGCTGGAGCACCGCCGCCCATCGCGAGCTTCTTGCGGGCATCGGCGAGATCGCGCTCGAGCTTCTTGCGTTCTTCCATCAGCGCGGCGATGCGCGCCGGCATGTCTTCGAGTGTCGTGCGCAGTTCGCCCGCGGCTGCGCGCGCAAGTTGAAGATTGCTGTTGGCGTGATGGCGCGCCGTGCTGCCGGTCAGCGCCTCGATCCGGCGCACGCCGGATGCAACCGCGCTCTCACCGGTGATCGAGATCATGCCGATATCGCCCGTGCGCCGCACATGCGTGCCGCCGCAGAGTTCCACCGACCAACCGAGCGCGTTACCCGAACCAGCACCCATCGACACCACGCGGACTTCGTCGCCGTATTTCTCGCCGAACAGCGCACGCGCACCCGCATCGCGGGCATCGTCGACAGCCATCAGCCGCGTCGTGACCGCGCTGTTTTCCAGCACCACGTCGTTGGCGATGTCCTCGATCTTGCGCAGTTCGTCCTGCGTGATCGGTTTGGTGTGCGCGAAGTCGAAGCGCAGGCGGTCCGGAGACACCAGCGAACCGCGCTGGGCGATGTGATCGCCGAGCACGAGCCGCAGCGCTTCGTGCAGCAGATGCGTCGCGGAGTGATTGGAGCGGATCGCGCCACGGCGCATGCGATCGACCTCGAGCGCGAGTGCTGCGCCCGGCTTCAACGTGCCGCTTTCGACCGTGCCCAAGTGCACGAACAAATCGCCGGCCCGCTTCTGCGTGTCGGTGACGCGGAAGCGCAACCCGCCCTCGCCTGTCAGAATACCGATGTCGCCGACCTGACCGCCCGATTCCGCATAGAACGGCGTCTGGTTGAGAACCACCGCGCCGGTCTCGCCGGTCTTGAGCTCTTTCGCCTCGGCACCGTCTTTGACGATCGCGGCGACAACACCTTCCGCGCTCTCTGTCTCGTAGCCGAGGAATTCGGTCGCGCCCAACTTCTCACGCAGCGGAAACCAGATCGCTTCGGTCGCGGTATCGCCCGAGCCGGCCCATGACGCGCGCGCCTTGGCCTTCTGCTTGTCCATCGCATCGGTGAACGATGCGATATCGACGCCGATGCCGCGCGACTTCAGCGCGTCTTGTGTCAGATCGAGCGGGAAGCCGTAGGTGTCGTAGAGCGTGAACGCAGTCTCGCCGTCGAACATGTCGCCCTTCTTGAGCGACTTCGATGCGTCGTCGAGAATCGTCAGCCCGCGCTCCAGCGTCTTGCGGAAACGGGTTTCTTCCAGCCGCAGCGTTTCCTCGATCAGCGCTTCCGCGCGCACGAGCTCCGGAAAGGCCTGGCCCATTTCGCGCACCAGCGCCCAGACAAGGCGATGCATCAACGGCTCTTTCGCGCCGAGCAGCTGCGCATGGCGCATCGCGCGGCGCATGATCCGGCGCAGCACGTAGCCGCGGCCCTCGTTCGACGGCAACACGCCGTCGGCAACGAGGAAAGACGCTGAGCGCAGATGGTCGGCGATCACGCGGAACGACGCGACGGTCTTCTCGGTCGTGCCGTGACCGAGGGCCGACGCGGTCGCATCGATCACGTTGCGGAAGAGGTCCGTCTCGAAGACGCTGTCGACGCCCTGCAGGATGGCGGCCATGCGCTCCAGTCCCATGCCGGTGTCGATCGAGGGACGCGGCAGCGAGACGCGCTCGTCCTTCGTCACCTGCTCGTACTGCATGAACACGAGGTTCCAGAATTCGAGGAAGCGATCGCCATCCTCTTCCGGGCTGCCGGGCGGTCCGCCCCAGATGTGTTCGCCGCGATCGATGAAGATCTCCGAACACGGGCCGCACGGCCCGGTGTCGCCCATCGCCCAGAAATTGTCCGAAGTCGGGATGCGGATGATGCGATCGTCGGAGATGCCCGCGATTTTCTTCCAGAGCGCAGCCGCATCGTCGTCGGTGTGGTAGACCGTGACCAGCAGCTTGTCCTTCTTCAGCCCGAACTCTTTCGTGACGAGATTCCAGGCGAGCTCGATCGCGCGCTCCTTGAAGTAGTCGCCGAACGAGAAGTTGCCGAGCATCTCGAAGAAGGTGAGATGGCGCGCGGTGTAGCCGACATTGTCGAGGTCGTTGTGCTTGCCGCCGGCGCGCACGCATTTCTGCGAGGTGGTGGCGCGTGAATACGGGCGCTTCTCAAGACCGGTGAACACGTTCTTGAACTGCACCATGCCCGCGTTGGTGAACATCAGCGTCGGATCGTTGCGCGGAACCAATGGCGACGACGCCACGATCTCGTGGCCGTTCTTCGCGAAGTAGTTCAGAAACGCAGACCTGATCTCGTTAACGCCGCTCATTGCCGTCCAATCGCCTTGTTCATGACACGCCCGCGAGGCCGCATCCGGGAGCCCTGCCCCCGGTGATGCGCGATGGCGCCGCGTGATGCAAGAAATGACCTTGGTTCCGGGTTTTAGACGCGGGAAATGAGCCTGTCCAGAAAGAGCGGCCAGTCAAAGCGGCAAAGCGCCGGGACGCATAATCCCGGCGGGTTGCAGGCTTAAGACGGACTGGAGCCGCTAGAAGCGCTGCGGCACATACATTTCCGGCGGGATGGGCCCGCGCAGATAGTCCGGATTCCGCACCCGCGGCGGCAGCGCCACCGGCTGATGCACGACCTCCCGGTAAGGAATCTTGTCCAGTAGATGCGCGATGCAGTTGAGACGGGCGCGTTTCTTGTCCACAGCGTCGACGATCCACCATGGTGATTCCGCCGTATGGGTGCGCTCCAGCATCTTTTCCTTGGCCTTGGTGTAGGCCTCCCAGCGGGTGCGCGCCTCCACATCCATCGGGCTCAGTTTCCACTGCTTGAGCGGATCGCGAATCCGCATGGTGAAGCGGAATTCTTGTTCCTCGTCGGTGATCGAGAACCAGTATTTGACGAGGATGGTGCCGGAGCGGATCAGCATGTTCTCGAATTCAGGCACCGAGCGGAAAAATTCTTCGTACTGCTCGTCGGTGCAGAACCCCATCACCTTCTCGACGCCCGCGCGATTGTACCAGGAGCGGTCGAACAGCACGATTTCGCCACCGGCCGGCAGATGCGAAACGTAGCGCTGGAAATACCACTGCGTGCGTTCGCGCTCGTTCGGCGCCGGCAGCGCCGCGACGCGGCAGACGCGCGGATTGAGCCGCTGGGTGATGCGCTTGATCGCACCGCCCTTGCCGGCGGAATCGCGGCCCTCGAACAGCACGACGATCTTCTTTTTCTCGTGCTGAACCCAATCCTGCAGTTTCACCAGTTCGCCCTGCAGGCGGAACAGTTCCTTGAAGTAGACCCGGCGGTCGATACCAGGACGGGTGGGACCGTCCTCCATGTCACCGGCGAGCGCATCGAGCCGGCCGTCGTCGAGCTCGAGTTCGAGCTCTTCGTCCAGAGTGTCCTCAAGATCCTGCTGAATTCGCTCGCGCAGCGCGGCGTTGTCGGTCTGCGTCGTCACGGTCATTGTGGCCTCCGGTCGGCATGTTCACGGCATTTTTGACATGCATGGCCGAGACGACAGCGGTGTGACGCGATGCCCGGCCTGGTATAATCGCGGTTGCGGCAACTTTGTTCATTGCAACTGCGAGATAGCCGTTAAAACGAGCACCCGCCGCGTTGACAGTCTTGGCTCGCTCGTGTTTCCGTCGTATGCGTAATGTGTTGGATCGCGTTGGGAGAGACCGGCTTCGTGCCGGCGCCGAAGGAGCAACCGCCCCGGAAACTCTCAGGCAAACGGACCGCGCGATCATTTGACATCTGGAAAGAGACACAGCCGCAAAGCCGTGTCCGCCGACGGGATAATACTCTCAGGCACAGCGACAGATGGGGCTTCGTAGGTATTTTCGGACATGGGTCCGGAGACGCCGTCAGGAGCCTTTTATGCTTGCCCGCGAACCAGACGCACTGAAACATACTCCCCTGTACGATCTTCATGTCGCCCGTGGCGGCAAGATGGTGCCCTTCACCGGCTATTCGTTGCCGGTGCAATATGCCGCAGGCGTGCTGAAGGAACATCTGCACACGCGCGCGAGCGCCGGCCTGTTCGATGTCTCGCACATGGGCCAGATCGCGCTGCGGCCGAAATCCGGCCGCGTCGAGGATGCGGCATTGGCGCTGGAACGCCTGTGCCCGCAGGATATCCTCGGCATCGAGCCGCGCCGCCAGCGCTATGCGCTGCTGACCAACGGCACCGGCGGCATCCTCGATGACCTGATGGTGGCGAATTTCGGCGACCACCTGTTCATCGTCGTCAACGCGGCCTGCAAGGCGCAGGATGAAGCGCACATCCGCAAGCATCTGTCCGATACGTGCATCGTCGAGCCGCTCGCGGACCGCGCGCTGCTCGCGCTGCAAGGCCCGAAAGCGGAAAGCGTGCTGGCGGCATTCGCGCCCGATGTCACCGCGATGACGTTCATGGACACGGGGCCGCGCACGCTGACCGTCAATGGCCGCGCGCTCGCCTGCTTCGTCTCGCGCTCGGGCTATACCGGCGAAGACGGCTTCGAGATTTCCGTGCCCGCGGGCGACGCCGTTCTCCTCGCCACCGCACTCCTTGATCATCCGGATGTGCTGCCGATCGGACTCGGCGCACGCGACAGCCTCCGCCTCGAAGCCGGTCTCTGCCTCTACGGTCACGACATCGACGAGACCACGACGCCCGTCGAGGCCGCACTCGAATGGTCGATCCAGAAGGTGCGCCGCACTGGCGGCGAACGCGCCGGCGGCTTCCCCGGCGCCGATGTGATTCTCCCGCAGTTGCAGACCGGCGCCACACGCCGCCGCGTCGGCCTCAGGCCCGAGGGCCGCACGCCGGTGCGCGAGAACGCACCGCTATTCGCGGATGCCACATCGGCCGAACAGATCGGCAAGATCACGTCGGGCGGGTTCGGACCGACACTGAACGGCCCCGTCGCCATGGGCTACCTGCCGAAACCGCAGACGACCGGCGCAAAGGGCGTCGCCGAGCAATCATTCGCCGAGGTGCGCGCGCAGCGGCTGCCGCTGAAGCTCGCCGCCATGCCGTTCATCACCAACACCTACAAGCGCTGAGGATTCCCATGACCACCCTTTACACCACCGATCACGAATGGCTCCGCATCGAGGGCGATGTCGCAACCGTCGGCATTACCGACTACGCACAGTCGCAGCTCGGCGACGTGGTTTTCATCGAACTGCCGAAGGTCGGCGCCAGGCTGAAGAAGACCGCGGCCGCCGCGGTCGTCGAGTCGGTCAAGGCCGCCTCCGACGTCTACGCGCCGATCACCGGCGAAGTCACCGAGGTGAACGAGGCGCTGGTCGCCGATCCGGCGCTGGTCAACTCGGATGCCGGCGGCAAGGCGTGGTTCTTCAAGGTGAAGATCGCCGACAAGGGCGAGCTTGAGGGCCTGATGGATGAGGCTGCCTACAAGGCGCACACCGCGTGATGTTCTAAGGAATTGAGAACAGATTGGATGATTGTCATTGCGAGGAGCGATAGCGACGAAGCAATCCAGCCCGGAGCAAGTACTGGATTGCTTCGCTTCGCTCGCAATGACGTAACTAAGCAGGACACAACATGACTGCGAGTCAGAAGACCGAAGCCGCGACGACTTTCGAACAGCGCCACATCGGCCCTTCGGGACGCGAAACGGAGGCGATGCTGAAAGCCGTCGGCGCGGCGAGCCTCGACGCGCTGATGAACGAGACGCTGCCCGCCTCGATCCGGCAAAAGGCGCCGCTCGACCTCGGCAAGCCGATGAGCGAGGTCGAGGTGCTCGCGCACATGAGCGGCCTCGCGGCGAAGAACCAGATCTTCACCTCGCTGATCGGCCAGGGTTACTCCGGCACCATTCTGCCGGCGGTGATCCAGCGCAACATCCTCGAGAACCCCGCGTGGTACACGGCCTACACGCCGTATCAGCCGGAAATCAGCCAGGGCCGGCTGGAAGCGCTGTTCAACTACCAGACCATGGTCTGCGATCTCACCGGGCTCGATGTCGCCAATGCCTCGCTGCTCGATGAGGGCACCGCTGCCGCAGAGGCCATGGCGCTCGCCGAGCGCGCGGCGAAATCCGACAGCAAGACCTTCTTTGTCGACACGGAAGTGCATCCGCAAACGCTGGCTGTGCTGCGCCAGCGCGCCGAACCGCTCGGCTGGAGCGTCATCACCGGCGACCCGGCGCGCGATCTCGACAAAGCCGATGTCTTCGGTGCGCTGCTGCAGTATCCCGGCACGCACGGCAGCCTGCGCGACTTGCGCGGCATCATCGCCGCCCTGCATGACAAGGGCGCGCTCGCAATCGTCGCCGCCGATCCGCTGGCGCTGACGCTCATAGCCTCTCCCGGCGAACTCGGCGCGGATATCGCGGTCGGTTCGACGCAGCGCTTCGGCGTGCCGATGGGCTATGGCGGCCCGCACGCCGCCTACATGGCCGTGCGCGATGCGCTGAAGCGCTCG
>JBEIPX010000431.1:0-3051 GCA_040376815.1 Bradyrhizobiaceae bacterium | reverse complement strand
GCCTATCGCGGCGCGGGACGCCCGGAAGCGGTCTACGTGGTCGAGCGCATGATGGATGCGGCCGCGCGCCAGATCGGCATCGATCCGCGCGAAATCCGCAAGCGCAACTTCGTCAAGCCGGAGCAGATGCCCTACAAGAACGCGGTCGGGCAAACCTACGACAGCGGCATGTTCGCGCACATGCTGGAGCGGGCATCGAAGAACGCGGACTGGGACGGCTTCAAGGCGCGCAAGAAGGCCGCCGAGAAGAAGGGACTGCTCTAGGGCCGCGGGCTCGCGAGCTACATTGAGTGGACCGGCGGCAACCAGCACAAGGAAACCGTCACGCTGAAGGCGACCGCCGAGGGCCGCGTCGCGCTTTACTCCGGAACGCAGGCGATGGGGCAGGGTCTCGAGACCGCCTATGCGCAGATGGTGTCCGCCGCGCTCGGCATCGGCATCGACAAGATCGACGTGATCCAGGGCGACACCGACACGACATCCGGCTTCGGCAGTGTCGGCTCGCGCTCGATGTTCGTCGGCGGCACCGCTGCGGCGGTGGCGAGCGGCGACCTGATCGCCAAGGCGCGCGAGAAGGCCGCCGATCACCTTGAAGCGGGCGTCGGCGATATCGAATATGCCGATGGCGTGCTGCGCGTTGCCGGCACCGACCGCAAGGTCGGGCTGTTCGAACTGGCAAAGAACGAGAGCGGCGGACAGCTCGCCGTCGACTCGACCGGCGAGGCCGACGGGCCGACCTGGCCGAACGGTACGCACATCTGCGAACTGGCGATCGATCCCGAGACGGGCGTGATCACCGTCGAGCGCTTCACCACGGTGGACGACGTCGGCGTGCCGATCAATCCGATGCTGGTGGAGGGGCAGATCCACGGTGGCGTTGCGCAGGGCATCGGTCAGGCGCTGATGGAGGCGACCGCTTACGACGGCTCCGGCCAGCTTCTCACCGCGACCTATCAGGACTACGCCATTCCGCGCGCCAGCGATTTGCCGAAAATCGGCGTCACGCTTGATGACAGCGCGCCGTGTCGCACCAATCCGATCGGCGCAAAAGGCTGCGGCGAGTCGGGCGCGATCGGTGCACCGCCTTGCATCGTGTCAGGTGTGATGGACGCGCTTGCGCCACTGGGCATCGTCAGTCTGGAAACGCCGCTGACGTCGGCGAAGATCTGGCAGGCGATCCAGGACGCGAAGGCGGCGAAGCAAGCGGCACAGTAACGTCGTTGCTGTTAAGCCCTCACCCCAACCCTCTCCCCGCACGCGGGGAGAGGGAGGAGCAGCGCGGAGCGCTGCGGAGGGTGAGGGGGACTTGCCGCATTCCGGCTGACGGTGGCTTGAGCTAAGACACGGTGATGAAGAACGGGCTCTATTCGCTTCACATCGATATCCGCGACGGCCTCGGTGGCGCCAATACCGGGATCATGGTGCTGCGCGACGGCACCATTCGCGGCGGCGACTCGCATTTTTACTATGTCGGCTCCTACAGCTTCGCGAACGGCAAGTGGAAGGGCGAATTGACCAACCACGAGCACACGCCGACCTATGGCGCGCGGCCGGTGTTCGGCGGCCGAGAGTCCGGCATCGGCTTCACCGGCACCTATGACGACACCGGCGCGCAGGCGGACGCGACCGCGCTGATCGGCACGCGCAGCGTGCGCTTCACGGCCGTCTTGAAATGGTTGGCGGAGGCGTGAGGCCTCACGAATACAGTTTCCTCACCGTCGCGCTCTTCTCGACGTCTTCCGGCGCGGTGAATGTCCCATACACCACATCGAGCGACGGATTGCTGACGCCGAACCAATGCTTCTCGCTGATGAAGTGATGCCGCAGATGGTACTGCTTCATCCAGCGGCCGAACCGCGTGCGCGGCTGATACGGAATGTGCGCGAGGTAATGCACCCATTCGTAGTGTAGCAGCGCCAGCATCACGCCGAGCAGCGTGGGGTTCACACGGGCCTCGCCGAGCACAAGCCAGATCAGCGCGCCGGTGACGACGAGGTTCGGCACCAGAAACCACGCGGGCAGGAACAGCAGATCGAGCCGGTTCGGCTCGAGGTGATGATCGTAGTGCAGCCGATGCTGAAGCTTGCGCAGCCATTCGAAACGCGCCGGCGGGGCGTGGAAGGCGAAGCGGTGCCAGGAGTATTCGCTGAGATAGAACAGCAGCGCGCCGACCGCGATCCAGCCGGGCGTCAGCGGCGCGAGACCTGCGATGCCCAGCGCCAGCGCGATCACGACGCCGAGGCAGAGCAGGCCGTTGCTGCCGTGTTTGAGGAACGTACCGAGCATCGAGGCCATTGTCCGCTCCATGCCGCTGTGAGGCGGCAAAAAGCTAGGAACTGACGGAGCTCGGGTCAAGCGATGACCTTCGCTCTTCCGCCGTTGCGGTGCGGGAATGCTTGCAGATAGGATGTTGCCTGACAGTCAATAAGAACACATCGGGGAGGGTCCTATGAAAACACGCATCACGGAACTGTTCGGCATCGAGCATCCGATCATCCAGGGCGGCATGCATTTCGTCGGCTTTGCCGAATTGGCCGCGGCCGTGTCCAGTGCCGGCGGTCTCGGCATCATCACCGGCCTCACGCAGCGCACGCCTGAACTGCTGGCGAAGGAAATCGCGCGCTGCCGCGACATGACCGACAAGCCGTTCGGCGTGAATCTCACCTTCCTGCCGACTTTCGCCAAGCCGCCGTATCCGGAATACATCGATGCCATCCGCGAGGGCGGCGTGAAGATCGTCGAGACGGCCGGCCGCAGTCCTGAGCAGTACATGCCGGCGCTGAAAGCCGCGGGCATCAAGGTGATCCACAAGTGCACCTCGGTGCGCCACTCGCTGAAGGCTGAAAGCATCGGCTGCGACGCCGTCAGCGTCGACGGCTTCGAGTGCGGCGGTCATCCGGGTGAGGACGACGTGCCGAACATGATCCTGCTGCCGCGCGCCGATGAGGAGCTGAAGATACCGTTCGTAGCGTCGGGCGGCATGGCCGATGCGCGCAGCCTCGTCGCGGCATTGGCGATGGGTGCGGAGGGCATGAACATGGGCACGCGCTT
>JBEIPX010000294.1:0-4516 GCA_040376815.1 Bradyrhizobiaceae bacterium | reverse complement strand
GGTGATCGGGTATGCGGTCTACGGCTTTCTCGCCGGCTCCAGCCCGGAGCCTACGACAATGGGACTGATCGGCACGGTGGCGCTACTGGTCAACGTCGCGGTTGCGCTCATGCTGTTCCGCTATCGCGCCGGCGACGCCAATATGCGCTCGGCCTGGATCTGCACCCGCAACGACGTGCTCGGCAATCTCGCGGTGCTGCTCGCGGCACTCGGCGTGTTCGGCACCGGCACCGGCTGGCCGGATCTGATCGTTGCCATCGTCATGGCGGGAATGGCGCTGCAAGGCGCAGTCCTCGTGCTGCGGCAGGCGCGTGGAGAACTGCGCGCGACAGCAGTCGCTGCACCGGCAGTGTAGCTCACTGGCTGCTGTCCGAAACTGGCAATCAATTACGCTCGTCATCATTGAATTGGACCGCGATTTCGCCGAGTATCGGATCAGCAAGCTCGAGCGACGAGCAAGAATGAAACAAAGAAGCGAGACAACCGCCGTGCACGCGAAAGCCCCGACTGACGATCCGTTCGACATTGCCACCCAGGTCACCACCATCGATGGCCGGACCCGCGGCCACACCAGTGATGGCTACTGGGCCTTCGTCGGCCCGTTCGGCGGGGTCACCGCCGCGACCTTGCTGCGCGCGGTGATGCAACACCCGCAGCGTGAGGGCGATCCGCTGGCGCTGACGGTGAATTACTGCGCGCCGATCGCCAAGGGGCCGTTCGATATTGCCGTGCGGTTGATCAAGGCGAACCGGTCGTCGCAGCACTGGTCCATCGAACTCAGCCAGAACGGCGACGTCGGCGCGTTCGCGACCGCCGTGTTCGCGCTGCGCCGTCCGACCTGGTCGCATCAGGAAAAGACGATGCCGCAGGTGACGGCCTTCGATGCCGCAAAACCTTACGGCAGAATCGCCGCGAACTGGGTCGGGCAGTACGAATTCCGCTTTGTCGACGGCGGTCCGCAAATCGGCGAGGAAAAAGACAGCACGCTTGCCAGCGCCCACAGCAAGCTGTGGATTCGGGACGCCGTGCCGCGCAAGGTCGATGCGCTGTCACTCGCCTCGATGAGCGATGCGTTCTTCGCTCGTGTCTTCCACGTGCGCCGGGAACTCATTCCGATCGGCACGGTGTCGATGACGGTGTACTTTCACGCCGATGCGGACGATCTCGCCGCCGCCAATACCGACTATGTTCTCGGCACTGCCGACGCCAGCGTGTTCCACAAGAGCTACAGCGATCAGACCACGGAACTGTGGTCGCCCGGCGGGAAGCTGCTCGCGACCAGCCAGCAGGTCACGTACTTCAAGGCGTGACGGCCCTGCGGCCCGATTCTAGCTGCGAAAATCGATGCTGCGCAGGATGACGCCGAGGGGACGCCCCTCGAGTTCGCCATCGTCGAACTTGCGCATGGCGCGAGCCTCGATCCGCGCGCGCAGGCGCACGAACTGCGCTTCGCGTTCGTCGGCGCGGGTGCGCCGCGCCCCTTCGAGATCGTCCATCGCCGACGCGCTGACCGCGCACGACACTTCGCTCGAGCCGTCGATCATGGTGAAGAGCACCACGCTTCGATCGGTGTCGTAGGATCGGAATTCGCCCGGCACCAGCGGCATGACCGAAAGCCCTCCCCTTAGCCTGGCACGAACTTGCGCCGAAGCGGCGGCGGATCGATCTCGGCAATGCGCGACAGGCAATCGGCCTCGGTATCGTGCGGTCCGCTGACAAACGTTCCGCTGACCTTCGTGCTGTACCAGCCCGACTGAACCCCGAGGCGTGCGGCCTCGGCCGACTGGACGTGACGCGGCGTAAGATTCTTCATCGCAGGTGTTTCCTTTGAGACCGAGTGCAAGAGCGAAGATTCGAGAAACGAGCCGGGGAACGAGACGGGCTTAGGTCAGCGCGTCACGTCTGGTCGTTCAGGTTGTGAAAATCGATCAGCACTGCGGCCACGAGATTGCGGTGCTGGGTATCGCTGGAGGAGAGCGTTGCAAGGTAGAGATTGAGCACGTAGCGCGCTTTCGCCGCTGCATCCGGCCAGCACGTCGCCGGCGTCGCGAGCATCTGTTGCTCAAGATCGTTCTGCCGCTCCCGCAGCATCGCCGCGTTAGCTTCGACATCCGCCAGCACGCGCCGGATTTCGGTGGCTTTCTGCGCGGCCATGCCGCGATGCTTGTCCAGATCGACCGGGATATCGGTCATGATGGCGCACTCGCATCGATGCGCTGCGCGTCGGCGAGATCGATCGAGCCGATGGAGATCATCTCCATCGACGAGCGGTGCGGCGGCGCGCCGGGGACAATGATCATCGTCGCGACGCGGCGGTAGCTGGCGAACGACAAACCCTCGATCATCTCCTCGTCGGTGACGACTTCATAGGACCCCGCAGGCAGTTGCCGGTCCACGCCCTTGATCCGGAATGGATGCTTGAACACCACAGTTTCACGCCGCGAACGCATGATCATCCGCCGGCACTCCGTGGCCGCGGAAACCGGGCGTCATCGTAAAGCGAACGGATCTGGCCGGCATCGAATCGTTCCTCGTTGACTTCGAGGAAGGCGCCGTTGAGCAACTCGGGCGGCAGCGTCTCGATGGCAAAAGCGATCGCCTCGGCCGCCGTGGAGAAGCGCCGATAACCGAGTTTATTGCGAGCTCTGAGTCCGGAGCGCCTCGGATACAGTTCCGCATCCGCGCTGTAATCGAACATCGCTCGACCATGCGCGCTTTCGCGGTGAATAGCTATGGTTATCTTCCCTGCAGGTCCGGATGATATTGCGCGAACGGCGGACTTAGAGCTGGGAGTCCGCGTGCTATAATATGCAGCAATTACAATGACGATTTGAGGCGCGTAGACATGAACAAACGGGTAGCGTTGCTCGGGATTCCCGTCGACATCGGCGCGTCGCAACGCGGCACCTTGATGGGCCCGGATGCGCTGCGCACCGCAGGCCTGCCGGCGGTGCTGGAACAGCTCGGCATCGCGGTCGAGGATCACGGCAACCTCACGATCGCCGGCGCACCGGTCGCCGACGACCCGCCGCCCGCGAAAGCCAGACAGTATCGCGACATCCAGACCTGGACCCGCACGATCAGTCCGCACGCGTACCGGCTGATGCAGTCGGGCGCGACGCCGCTGTTTCTCGGCGGCGACCACAGCCTCGCCATGGGATCGATCAACGGCGTCGCCCGTTACTGGCAGACGCAGAGCCGCGAACTGTTCGTGCTCTGGCTCGACGCGCATGCGGACTACAACACACCGGCGACGACCATCTCCGGCAACATGCACGGCATGGCGTCGGCGTTCCTCTGCGGCGAGGAAGGCCTCGATGGCCTGCTCGGCAACGCCGAGCCGCGCGCATCGATCGCGCCTGCGCAGCTGAGTCTGTTCGGCATCCGCTCGATCGATCCGCTGGAGAAAGTGCTGGTGCATGAGCGCCACATCCCGCTCGTCGACATGCGCGAGATCGACGAGTTCGGCGTCAGCGTGCCGATCCGGCAGGTGATCGAACGCGTGAAGGCGCGCAACGGCGTGCTGCATCTGAGCTTCGACGTCGATGTCCTCGATCCCGCACTCGCGCCCGGCGTCGGCACCACCGTGCCCGGCGGCGCGACTTATCGCGAAGCGCATCTGATCATGGAGCTGCTGCACGATTCCGGCCTCGTGCGCTCTGTCGACATCGTCGAGCTCAATCCGTTTCTCGACGAACGCGGCCGCACCGCGCGCGTGGTCGTCGAATTGATCGCCAGCCTGTTCGGTCAGCAGATCACCGACCGGCGCACGCCGAGCAACGCCATCGTGACGGGGCGCTAGCTATCCCGCGACGACCGCCCCGCCCGCCTTCTTCCAGGCGTCGATGCCGCCATCGATGTGGCAGGCCGATTTCAGCCCGCAGTCCTGCGCGGCCTGCACCGCCATCGCCGAGCGCTCGCCATACGCGCAGTAGAACACGATGCGCTTGCCGCTCGTCGTCGCCAGCGCGTGCAGCATGCCGCCATCGCCGATATTCTCCTGCAACGCTGGATACGGCGCGTGCAGCGATCCCGGAATCAAGCCGTGGCGCTTGCGTTCGCCGGTCTCGCGCAGATCGACCAGCGTAACATCCGCGCGCCCGAGCAGGGATTGCGCTTCAGATGCCGTCACGGCCCAGCCGCGTTTGGCGATCTCGGATTGCGCGAGACCCATGTGAAGATTGGCGGGCACGGCCACGTCCATCATCTTCGGGTTTGGCAGGTTGAGGTTGTTCATCAGATCGACGTACTCGTCCATCGACTTGACGCGCAGGCGCGGATTGAACGCCTTCTCCTCGCCGATGGTCGAAACCGTTTCGCCCTTGTAGTCGTGCGCGGGATAAACCAGCGTGTCGTCGGGCAGCTTCAAGAGCTTGCCGAACAGCGAGGCATACTGCTTGCGCGGATCGCCGTTCTGAAAATCGGTGCGCCCGGTGCCGCGGATCAGGAGCGTATCGCCGGTGAAGACGCGGTCGCCCATCAGGAAGCTGTACGAGTCGTCCGTGTGTCCCGGCGT